>JBNKTK010000016.1:0-46474 GCA_050298035.1 Mangrovibacterium sp.
AATAAGTGAAAATGCAGAGAAACAGTATTCTATTAAAGCTATTGTCGATAAATATGTATCCTGCATTGAAGAAATAATCAACATTCAAGAATTGACTAATAGATTTAACAAAGCAGTTGAGCTTGGTCTTTTAAGTGATATTCTTGATGAGATAATTATTCAAAGTAAAGTTGAGTTTAATTACGAGGAAGACGAGGATGAGGATGAATAGCCCTCGCTTCGCATTCATACAGATTGTCAAGTCGCACGAGCTAAGGTGTAGACCAAAACTTGCCAAAGAGTATGCCTGCCCAAACGCACGGGAAGATTGTCGACCCTGATAAAACAAAAATAAGTGCAAATTTAAAACTTAAGTGATTTAAAATGAATAAAGCCCAGTATCTAATAGATGGTTGTAAAGCATTGGAATTGAGGTGGTTGTTCGAGTCTTGGTTCTCGCATCAATGTCATTTGTACTTTGATAGTGAAGTAGCTCCGAAATCCCCAACGTTTCATACTGCCATCCGTTTTGTGAGTACTAATTGACCAGAGGATGAGTAGATTTACCAGAGTATTATTAACGCTAATATTAGTTTTAACTGTTTCGTTACGAGGAACAGGGCAACCTTCCTATTTATTTCGTCATTTAAGTACGGATGACGGGCTTTCGAATAGTTATGTCAGAACCATTTTGAAAGACAGCTTCGGTTTTTTGTGGGTAGGGACTGAATCGGGACTAGACCGTTACGATGGTTATGGGTTTAAAGTGTATACCATGAAACCGGAGTCGTCAAATTCATTGTGGACTGATAATATTATTGGTTTGCAGGAAGACGGTCTGGGGAATATTTGGATAAATAGTGGCTATAATTACCTGGTGTACAACCGGGATAAGGATTCTTTTATATCAGATATTCCGGATTTGCTTCAAAAATTGGGTATCCAGGTCGATCGAAATTATAAAATATATGTTGACAAAAAGCATGATTTGTGGGTATTGAGCGAACAAAAGGTATTTTGTTACGATACCCGTAAAAAGTCATTAAATGTTTTCGGTATAAAAGTACCAATGGATGAGGTTGTTACAACCGAATTGAGTAGTGATGGGGAAAATTTGTATTGTATTCTCAAATCACGGATTATATGGCAAGTAAACAAATACTCCGGAAAACAGATTTTGATTGATTTACATGATTCTTTCACTCAGGAAGTTCTGGAGCAGTATAATAGGATATACGTGGATAGTCATCATGGATTGTGGCTTTTTTCAAATAAAACTGATCAAATTTGTTACCGTAAAAATCAGGAATCAGGCTGGGAAGAACTGATACTCCGTTCTTCAAAAGAGACACAAAGTAATGTTGTGCTGAATTTATTGGATGATGGGAATGGACACGTTTGGATTGGCACCGACCACAAGGGATTGTTCATTTACGACAGGGGCAATGGAAAGCTTACGAACCTGTTGCATGATTCCAGGGTGAGTTCTTCTATTGCAGCAAATTATGTGGGATGCCTGTATCAGGATGACAATGGGATAATGTGGCTAGGACACAACAAAAAGGGTATCTCCTATTATCACGAAAGTTTTCATGAGTTCGTGAATGTGAATGATCCTGGTTGTAAAGATGTCAGTGTGATAATGGAAGACCGGGAAGGCAATGTTTGGTTGGGTACAGATGGGAATGGACTATATCAGACCGGAAGTGCCTCCGGAATTACAATTAAAAAAATACCAATGCCAAATAATGCTATCGTTTCCCTATTGGAAGATCGGCAAGGAAGGATATGGATTGGGACATTTTTGAACGGCCTGTTTTGTTACGAGAATGGAAAGCTTACTCGCTTTACCAAGGAAAACAGCCAGTTGGTGTCCAATGACATTTGGAGCATAAAAGAAGACCGTTATGGAAATATGTGGATAGGTACGCTTGGGGGAGGGATACAATGTTTCCGCACAAATACGGCAAGCCTGGATTCTCTTATAATGGCATTCGACGACGTAAAATATGCTTTAGACATGCATTATGATGGTGGGGACAAATTATATGTTGCAACCATTTTTGGGCTCACTGTTGTCGATATTACTACCGGTAGTCACGTTACATATCTGGGTAATTATCGGTGGACCCAGAGATACAACCAAATGTCGTTGGCAAATGTATTTATAGATAGGAATGACAACATTTGGCTAGGGCACACGCAGGGACTGGAACTCTGGGACCAGAAAAAAGATACACTTTATCGCATTGACCAAGAAAGCGGCTTGTGTGATAACATCATCCGGGGGATTACAGAGGATGACAATGGGAAAATATGGGTAACAACAAGCAACGGCTTGTCCGTATTGACCGTTGAACGTGATGCACAGGGAGAAATGAGAGTCACAAGCAGAAATTTCTCGACCAAAGATGGGGTGGAAGATAATTATTTTAATAATCATGCCATTTGTAAACTCAGTAATGGTGATATCCTTCTGGGAGGAATTGAGGGATATACCATCGTTAATCCAAATAAGATAGCTGAAAAGAACCAGCCACTTGTCAAGGTAATCTTTACTGGTTTGAGCGTAGGGGCTGACAATATCCAGGTGGATTCATTATACAACAGGCATGTCCTGCTGACACGCTCCATGGAACAGACTGATTCTCTGGTTTTTCGTCATAATGACAAGCTGATATCGTTGCAGTTTACTGCCGGGGATCTGCTGAATGCCGACAAGATAAAATATGTTTATAAGATGAAGGGGTTTAATGAACAGTGGCTTCCAACAAACGAGAATAAAATTGTATTCTCGTCATTGTCCCCCGGCAGTTACAAGCTCTTTATCAAAGCATGTAACAGCGATGGGATATGGAATGAAAATCCGACTGTTTTGTACATTACCGTTACACCTCCTTTCTACTTGTCAAATTGGGCAATCGCATCGTACGTTTTCCTTGTTATTGGCCTTGTCATTTTCATTATCTATCGCACCCGTAAACATCACCGTGCAAAACTCGAACGCCAGAGGTTACAATTAAAACGAGAACAAGAGGCAACACTCAACGAGATGAAACTGAGGTTTTTTACCAATATCAGTCACGACCTGAGGACGCCACTTACGCTTATCCTTACGCCTTTACAAACGATATTGAGTGGCGTTTTGGATGGTGATTTGCGCAAAAAGCTTGTCACAATAAACAAAAATGCGGAACATTTGCTGCAGCTGATCAATTCACTACTGGATTTTCGTAAGTTGGATGTAGGGGCCGAGGCGCTTCGCTTGCAGGCTGGCGATTTTGTAAAATTCATTGAAGAGTTGTGTCAGCCCTTTCATGCTTATGCCGTCGAACGTAATATTGACTTTTCTTTAATCAACGAAATGAAAAGCCGGATGATACAATTTGATCCGGACAAAGTGCAGAAGATAATGTTGAACCTGCTTTCCAATGCCTTTAAATACACTCCGAACGGTGGAAGTATTGTGGTGCATGTTTATCCGGAGGGAGACCAGATATGTACCAGCGTGTCGGATTCTGGATCCGGTATTAGCGAAACAGATAAGAAACACATTTTTGAACGGTTCTATCAGGCGTCTCAAAAACAAGAAAAGACGGGTAGCGGAATTGGTTTGCATATTGTCAGCGAATATGTCCAGATGCATGGCGGTACTATTACTGTCGCAGATAATAAGCCCCATGGTAGTTTGTTTACTGTTAAACTGCCAATGCAGGAGGCCGGTATTTCTGACGAGTTTGACGAGGAAGAGGTAGTAGAGGAAGTACTGTTAGAGGAAGAAGATCAGGAACTTCCGGCTAATCCGGTTTTGCTTTTTGTAGATGATAATAAAGATTTCTGCGAGTTTATGGCAGACAGTCTGTCGGATGAATACACCGTACTGGTTGCCAATAACGGGCAGGAAGCGTTGGAGATACTTCGGACAAAGGATGTTAACATTGTTGTAAGTGATGTGATGATGCCGGTTATGAGCGGAACTGAGCTTTGTGACCGTATAAAAAACGATTTGCAGTGGTCGCATATTCCGGTTATTTTACTGACGGCACGTACTGCGGAAGAACATCAAATAGCCGGTTTGGAATTAGGCGCTGATGATTATCTGACCAAGCCTTTCAATTTCAATCTGTTAAAGCTGCGTATTCGTAAATTCCTGGAATGGACTGAAAAGAGCCATCTTTCTTTCAGCAAAAAAATAGATGTTTCTCCTGCCGAAATAACGATAACTCCCTTGGATGAGCAACTCATCGAGAAAGCAATCAAGGTGGTGGAAGAACACATCAGCGATACCGAATTTTCGGTTGAGGAACTAGGTGCCGCGGTCGGTCTCAGCAGGAGCCATTTGTATAAAAAGTTGATGAGTATTACCGGAAAAGGGCCCGCTGAGTTTATTCGCACTATTCGTCTGAAACGAGGACGACAACTTCTGGAGAAAAGCCAGATGCAGATCGCTGAAATTGCTTATACTGTTGGTTTTAATTCACCCAAAAGGTTCACAATCAACTTTAAAAATGAGTTTGGGGTATCACCTTCTGAGTATTTACGCACCTATAAGGACCAGGAATAACACATCACTGTCACTAATGCGGAACATGAGGTTCCTACATTCATGTAGAAAGAGAATATTTTTAGGGATTTTGTTGATTAAATCGATTTTTTAGAAGAAAACGCATGAAATTTTGTGCGCTAGAAAATCATTTTCTATTCATCTTACTGTTTGGCTTGGGAGTGAACACGGCTTTTGCCCAGGAGGTTATTAGAGCGAAGAATACCAGGAGCAAATCTACCGGAACCCGGTTGTGATATTCGGGGAAATACCCAAGCTGGTTGGTGCCTTCCCTTGTTTGCTGTTCAATTGCCGTTCCCCGGGCCGACTCAATCCGATCTGGCAGATTTGAATATCCCTATGCAAATTATTGGTTCAGGGATTGAAGGGTGAAGTGACAGCTTACTTCCCTGTGCTTTGCTTACCACTACGTCCTCAAATTGGAGCATGGAGATTGAAAATACTTTCGTTAATCACCTGTCCCGTGGTGGGATAAGCAGTATCAGCAAGTTTATAACGAAAGCCAAAATGATGACCCAGTTTCCCCAACTGTAGCCATAATATGAGATCAGTATTTTGCCGGATAAGGCGACCGATCCTCCTGTAATCATGGCGGGAATGCTCATTTGTTTGTTGATTCTCAGGTTTGCCAGCGCGGCAATCAGTGGAATGATGAATGCCCCGGAATAAAAAGACAGCGCCAACAGCAGGGTGCCGATGATGGACGTGACTTTCAGGGCAATTACCATACTGGCAATTCCGGTAAGCACTATGAGGATCCTGGTCACGTTCAGCGATTTCCGGTTGTCGATATCGGCATTGAACAATTCGCTAAGCATCATTGAAGCAGTCAGCAAAGTGGTGTCGGCCGATGATAAGACAGCAGAAAGCAAAGCCGCGGCCATTAATCCCACGACCCATTCCGGCAGGTAAAAATCAATCAGTTCAATTAACGAAACTGAGCCTTGCAACTGGCTGGCTGGCAGGTTTTCGTGCGCAAACACCCCCAGGTAAGTCAGCAAAAAGGCAAAGGGAATCAGGATGCCGGCCACGGTGATGATGCTTTTTCGCGCCGTGTTTTCGTCTTTGGCACAAAAAACACGGGAATAGATGTCGGGGCCGACGATAAAAGTGGTCGAGAATGTCAGGAACAGGATCAGCAGGTCAATCGGGCTGAAGCCTTGATTGAACGGAAATGAAGAGGCAATGGTTGTGGTATGTGTGTCGTGGTTTAGGAACAGGAAAACTGCCGAAAACACAACACCAGCCAGGATAATGATTGCCTGGAAGAAGTCGGTTTTTATGATCGAAACCTGTCCGCCGATCAATGTGTACCCGATAAATACGACACCGGAGATAAGTACGCCGGTTTCGTAATCCAACCCGAAAATGCTGAAAAGTATCTTGGATGCCGCGATAATTTGTGCCGCCACAATGCCTGTCCAGGCCAGCGGAATAATGACCGAAGCTGACTTACGTGCCGTTTCGCCGTAGAAACGACCGATCATGTCGGTCAGGGTGAATTTCCCAAAGCGGCTGACTTTTCTGACCAGCGGGAGCAATAGCCACAGTCCGGCAGAAGCGGCCAGCAGGTACCAAGCGGCAGCCCAGCTTTGTTGCATGGCAAGATTGGCTGTTCCCAGTATGGCCGATCCTCCCAGTATTGTTGCCAGCAGACTGCCCGAAATTTGCAGGATACCATTGCGTTTTCCCGCAATAAAATAATCGACTGGTGCTTTAATTCTGAATGCAGAATAAAGCCCGATCAGCAATAAAATAGTTCCGTATATGGCAAGGATGATGATTTTCATAACTCGTCAGACAAAAATAGAAAAATGCTGCTGGCTTTGCCTGTTCCTGTTTCATTTTTAATGGTTTTTCGGGTTTGATTGTATAACGGAGCTGTTGTACAACTGTCAAAGAAATTGCATAACCTGACTTTTTATATTGTTTCCGGGTTTTCAGGTCACCTAACTTTATATGTAAATAACTAACCAATAAATCATTCCATGCAGAAACAATTATTATTGGGGGCCGAGGCAGTCGGGCAGGGGGCAATCGATGGTGGCCTGTCTGGGGTATATGCCTACCCGGGAACACCTTCAACAGAAATAACCGAATACATTCAGGAAAATCTGTTGGCCGGGGAGCGCGGTATTCACCGCAAGTGGTCGGCAAATGAAAAGACAGCTTACGAGGCGGCGCTGGGCATGAGCTATACCGGGAAACGGGCAATGGCTTGTATGAAACATGTCGGGCTGAATGTTGCTGCCGATGCCTTTATAAATTCATCTGTCACCGGGATAAACGGAGGGGTAATTCTGGCAGTGGCAGACGATCCTTCCATGCACTCCTCCCAAAACGAGCAGGATTCGCGTTACTACGGGCAGTTTGCGATGGTGCCGGTGCTTGAGCCTTCAAACCAGCAGGAAGCCTACGATATGGCCCGTGAAGGTTTTGAACTTTCCGAGCAAACAGGTTTGCCGGTTATGTTGCGCATTACCACGCGTTTGTCACATTCGCGGGCTGGTGTTATCTGTAAAGAACCATTGCCCGAAAATGAATTGGCTTTGCCCCTTAATCCCCGCCAGTTTGTTTTGCTCCCTGCCATTGCCCGCCGCCGCTACAAAGAATTGCTGGGCAAACAAGAGATGCTGACCGAACTCTCTGAAAACTCGAAATACAACCAGTATATCGAAGGGAAAGAAAAAAGCCTTGGCATTATCTGCTGTGGCATTTCCTACAATTATTTGTGCGAAAACTATAAAGATTCGGTTTGTCCTTACCCGGTGTTGAAGATTTCACAATATCCGCTTCCTGAGAAAATGCTTAAAAAGATGGAAGCCGACTGTGATGAAATCCTGGTTTTGGAAGAAGGTTATCCGTTGGTTGAAGAGCATTTGAAAGGTTTCTTCAGGAAAGGTACATCCATTAAGGGGCGTTTGGATGGAACCTTGCCCCGGGATGGTGAGCTGAACCCTGATCATGTGGCCAAAGCTTTGGGGCGTGAGCTTTTCGAAGGGGTTGAGGTTTCCGGTATTGTTGCCAATCGTCCACCGGCTTTGTGCCAGGGCTGCGGACATAGCGATACTTTTAATGCCCTGAACGAAGTAATGGCGGAATACAGCAAAGGCCGTGTCTTTTCCGACATTGGCTGCTATACGCTGGGGGCTCTTCCCCCCTATGAAACCATCTATTCCTGTGTCGACATGGGGGCTTCCATCACTATGGCAAAAGGCGCTGCCGATGCCGGGTTGGTACCGGCTGTTGCCGTTATTGGTGATTCAACATTCTCGCACTCGGGAATGACCGGTTTGCTGGATGCTGTAAACGATAATGTCAATATCACGGTTGTTATTTCCGATAATGAGTCCGTTTCGATGACCGGTGGGCAGGATTCGTCGGCTTTTGGCCGAATTGAGCAGATATGCGCCGGTGTTGGTGTCGATCCGGCACACATCCGGGTGATCGTTCCATTGAAAAAGAACCATCAGGAAATGGTGCAGATGTTACGGGAAGAGTTGAAATTTGAAGGTGTTTCGGTTATTATTTCACGGCGGGAATGCCTTCAGCGTGCCAGTCGCCGGAAAAGAAATATCAACCGACAAACAAACCAATAAAACCATCAAAGCATGAAATCAGATATCATATTAGCCGGAGTTGGAGGCCAGGGGATTTTATCAATCGCGGCAGTCATTGGAATGGCGGCATTGAAGGCCGATTTGTACTTAAAGCAGGCCGAAACGCACGGCATGAGCCAGCGTGGTGGGGCAGTGGTTTCCCATTTGCGCATTTCGGATAAGCCAATTGCTTCTGATCTGATTCAACGCGGAACAGCAGATTTGATCTTGTCAGTCGAGCCAATGGAGTCGCTTCGTTATTTGCCGTTCCTTTCCGAAAAAGGTTACGTGGTCACCAATACCGTGCCGTTCGTTAATATTCCAAACTACCCCGAAATTGAAAAAGTGATGGGTGAAATCCGGAAACTGCCCCGTTATGTTGCTGTTGATGCCGACCGGATAGCCAAAGAGGTTGGTAACGCAAGGTCATCAAACATGGTGATGCTGGGAGCAGCCTCGGCATTTATCAATCTTGACTTTTTGAAGCTTGAAGACGGTATCCGAACCATTTTTGAGCGAAAAGGAGAGGACGTGATCCAAATGAATCTGGAGGCGCTTCGGGCAGGCCGGGCATTTGCAAATGAAAACGGCCAGGGGAAAGTGTGAATCATTTTAAATATGCTCTTAACTTGTAAGGGAGAATGTTTTTGTTATATTGACCCGGATTAATTTTGAGACCTGCATTCTCTTTCCTTAAAAAGTTTTGTAGCAATGAAAGCAACTTCGTTAAAAGAATTACGGGATGAACTGAATAATTGTCCGCCGGAACAGTTAAAAGAAATATGTGTCCGGATGGCCAAATACAAGAAGGAGAACAAAGAATTGCTTACTTACCTGCTCTTCGAGTCGGAAGACGAACAGGCTTTTATTCAATCAGTAAAAAAAGGGATTGATGAAGGTTTCAGCACAATGAACCGAAAAAACACCTACCTGATCAAGAAAAGCCTTCGGAAAATACTGAACGATACCAATAAGTTTATCAAATATTCAGGAATAAAGACAACCGAAGTGGAATTGCTGGTTTATTTTTGCCGAAAAACCCGTTTGTCGAAAATCCCGCTTTCGCGGAGCACGGCCTTGCGGAACATGTATGCACGGCAGGTAATTAAAATTGAAACCACGCTAAGCAAGCTGCACGAAGATATTCAATACGATTATCAGGATGACCTGATGTTTTTGAAAACCTGAAAAGAGGTTTGATTCGTCAGGTGACTTCAAGTCACCTCTGGTGAATATAAACAAAAAGAGGCCGCCCTTTGTGGACAGCCTCATTTTTATGGTTTTGAGTAAAATATTAATCAAATTGATGATCAACTTCTGCAGGGCCACATTCACACTCACAGCCCAATCCTTTTTCGTATTGTTCAAGTGCGCGAAGGCTCATTCCCATTGATGAGAAACCACCGTCGTGGAACAGGTTCTGCATGGTTACCTTTTTGGTCAGGTCAGAGAACAGCGTGATACAGTAATCGGCACATTCATCGCCTGTTGCATTGCCAAGTGGCGACATCCGTTCGCCAAAGTCCAGCAACTTGTCAATTCCTTTTACACCGCTACCGGCAGTGGTGCGGGTTGGCGATTGCGAAACGGTATTGATACGCACATTGCGTTCGCGGCCATAAATGTATCCAAAGCTACGGGCAATCGATTCCAGCAGCGCTTTGGCATCAGCCATGTCGTTGTAGCCGTAAAATGTCCGCTGGGCTGCCACGTATGAAAGGGCAATAACCGATCCCCATTCGTTAATCGCATCCAGTTGACGGGATACCTGCAAAACTTTGTGAAAAGAAATTGCAGAAATGTCAAGTGTTTTTTCCAGGTAGTTGTAGTCCAGGTCGCTGTAATGACGGCCTTTACGAACATTGGGGGACATTCCGATTGAGTGAAGGATAAAATCAATTTTTCCACCCAGGATTCTCATTGATTCTTTCACCAGGTTTTCCAAATCTTCCACGTTAGTCGCGTCAGCTGCAATCAGTTGAGCGTTACATTTTTCAGCCAGTTGGGCTGTATCGCCCATACGCAGGGCAACGGAAGTATTGGTTAACGTGAAGGTTGCTCCTTCTTCATATGCACGTTCTGCAACTTTCCAGGCAATGGAATCGGCATTAAGTGCACCGAAAATAATCCCTCTTTTACCTTTTAGTAAATTATAAGCCATGATTTTAAATTTATGAGTTAAACAACTCGCGTTTAAAATGGTTTTAAAAATCTGTACAAAATAAAAAACCGGCATTTGCCGGTTATATCAAATCTTTTCAAGGCTATTGGCCTGTAACCATCCCTGGTTGCCATCGGCCAGCCTGATTTCTATCCAGCTTCCCAAACTATCTTTTATTTCAACTTTCAAACCTTCGTGGATTAAGAATAAATCCGTTCCGGTTTCTGACGGCGAACTCTTCACGGTGACGCTCGGTTGCGTGATAATCGCAAACCGGTGATCGGTCATCTGTTTTTTCTGCCGGGCGGCAAAGTTAAAACTAAAAATGGAAATTGCTACAATTAAAATTCCCACCCAAAATGAAATTCGTTTTATACTAACCGAACGGGAAAAGAAGAATAGTCCGGCCAGGATCAATACGATGAGAAAAGAAACCACACTGATTTTTGCCCAGCCATCGGCCGAAAATTTATTGGCGATATTGTGCCACCAGCGGATAAAAAATACCTTGGGCAGTTCATCAATGGCATCAACCACATGCTGGTTGGCCAGTTCCAGGTTGAACTGAATGTCCTCGTCGTTTGGCGCCAGCAGTTTTGCCCGTTCGTAATTAATTATTGATAGGGTAAATTTGCCGGTCTTGTAGTAAGCATTTCCCAGGTTGAAATATACTTCGGCCGATTCCATGTTGCCGTTCAGTATTTCCTGATAAGAGGAAATTGCCTGTTCATATTCGCCGGCAGTATATTGCTGGTTTGCCTTTTCGAGCAGCGAATCCTGTGCAAATGCACTTAGTGAAATAACCAGGATAAATATCGTTTGAATGAATGCTTTCATTTTTCGTACAATTTTAGGTTGTTCAACGAATTTGTTTTTCCAGTTTGCCCATCAAATCGGCCGATTTTTTGTACAAATCGTCTTTTGTGCCGCCTACAGCACTTGGGGCATAACGGGCATATTCGCAGGTATCAATAACGTTGATGAATTCTTCGACCACCTCCCGGCTTACTTGCCGGCTAGCGAGTGATTGTGTTGCTTTGTCGCGGTTCAAATCGGCAACCGGAATGCTTAACTTATCGCTCAGGTAGCCCCAAAATGCTTTCAGGACTGCTTCGTAGAATTCTTCTGATTTATCCTGTTTCAGGTAGCTGGCCGCAGCTTTCAGGTGTTTGCGTGCCACCTTATTAGCCTGTTTGTTTTTCACCAACTGGATGTTGGCATTTTCTTTCAGCTTTTTACGGTAAACAATGGCAATAACAATAAAGATCAGCAGTGAGCCGAGATAGGAGAGCCAGAAAGTTGGGCTTCCGTAAAACGATGCTGCTTTGGGGCGCAGTTTATATCGATTTTGCTTGATGTAGCGAATGTCTTTACCAATGTAGCGGACATCTTCTTTTGAAAAGGCACTGGTGACAGTTGCGTTCTGGTCTTCGTCGCCTTTTTCAATATGAAGATTAAACTCCGGTGATGCTTGCGTGGTATAACTTCCGGTTGCCGGGTTAAATGAGGCAAACTTTACCGGGGGGATCGTGTATTCGCCGGCATAGCGGGGAATGACCAGATATTCAAATGTCTTGCTTCCGCTTAACCCGCTATTTGTTGCATTCAGGTTTTCACTTGTTTTTGGGTCGTATACCTCAAAATCGGCTGGGAAATCAACTTTCGGAGCTTCGACCAGCTTCAGGTTCCCGGAGCCGGAGACTGTTAGTTTCAGCGTGATGGCTTCGTTTGATTTGGCGTTTGTTTTATCAATCGAAGCGGTAAACTTCATGTTTCCAACACCTCCGTAAAATCCGTCCGGTTTGGCTGGTAATTCTTTGACATTTATTGAAACCCGGTCGCTGGTAACTTTGGCTGCAACGGTGCGGTAATTATCAAAGAAATCGTCGAAAAAGCTTCGTTGCCGCTTAATTTGTTGCCGTACAAGGCAGGTTATTTCAAACGGATCAATCGTGATTTTACCGGTTTGCTGCGGGAACAGGATCGTTTTTTTCAGGATGCCTATCTGGTAAATTTTGTTGTTGTAAACTTCGCGGGAGAAACTGATTTGGTTCGGAATGTCAATATCCTGTGTCCAAAAACCTTCGTACGACGGCAATTTTACATCGTCGAAACTGGTAATTGGAACATTGGGCGATACATAGATTTTTACGGTGGCAATAATCTGCTCTCCACGGAAAACATTGCGTTTATCAAGGTCAACTTTCACAAAGAGGTCATCTTTGCTTAACACAGTTGGGGCTGGCTGGTTCTGCTGTTGCTGGGCGGAACCCGAATTTTGTTGTTGTGTTTGCCCTTTTACCACCTGTATGTCGAGCGAGTTGGATTCGTATATTTTCCCGTCGACTTTGATGGATGCCGGGCGAATGGTGAATTTGCCTTCCTGTTTTGCCCTCAGGATGAATATGTAAGAAAAAGAAACGGATTGGGTGGTCTTTCCGTTGATCATCTGAAAACTTGAACTTTGGGAAGTTGACGGCCCCATCAGGACGTCAAAGTTCGACATATCTGGTAGTTGCAGGTCCGTTCCCTGTTCGTTTAAAGTAAAAGAAAGTCTGAACTGTTCCCCAACCGAAACCACGTTGGGCCCCGCCATGGAGAAATGAACATTGTCTGCGCCGGCAAAAAATGTCGGTAGTAAAAGTAAAATCGAAATGATGAGTTTTTTAATCATATCACTCATTATAAGTACGGTGAAATCTTTTTAATTAAAACAGGTTCAAAAATAACAATAATCGGATTGGGTTAAAAGGATACCTGTCTCCGCATTATCTGTTAGAACGATAATTTGACTTATCGATTGTTTATTACCAATCTTTTTCAGTTTGTCTTTGCTGTGCCTTTTCGGCTTGTGCCTTTTTCACTTTTTCCTGAACTTTTTGTTCATCGTTTTGCAATGCCTGCAACAACCGTTCTGCATTTTCCTTTGATATTTTTTGCTGCTGTTGTTGCTGCTGCTGATCTTGCTTGTTCTTATTTTGATCCTGGTTCTGTTTGTCTTTGTTCTGGTCTTGCTTGTCTTTGTTTTGATCTTTATTCTGATCCTTGTCCTGATCTTTATTTTGATCTTTGTTCTTGTCCTGATCCTTGTTTTTGTCCTGGTTTTGTTTGTCTTTTTGTTTCTGCTGTTCCTGTCTCTTTTTCAGGTTCATGGCATACGTCAGGTTATACTTGCTATCAAGGTCATTCGGGTTGTTTCGCAATGCATTTTTGTAGGCTTCAATACTTTCATCCAGTTTATTCTGCATAAGCAGCGAATTGCCTTTATTATAAAAAGCCCGCGATTTTTCAACTTTGTCGGTCGATTTTTGCGCAATGTCGTCGAATGTGCTCGTTGCCTGGTCAAACTGCATTTGTTTGTAAAGTGCATCGCCCAGGTTGAAGTTCCATTTCTGGTCATCCGGACGCTTGTTCAGTGCTTTGCGGTATGCGGTTTCAGCAAGGCTGAACTTTGTCGTGTCGATCTTCGAAGTATCTGCAAGCGCTTCTTCAAAGAGTTTGTTTCCTTGCCTGATAAATTTACGCTCGTTTTGTGCCTGACTTTGAAAGCCGATCAGGCAGAGCAGCAGGACCACCAGTCCTGAATATGTCAGTTGTCTCATTTTCATTTTCCAAATAATTTGATGTTTTTCAAATATTTGTTTTTCCGTTCAAGAACCAGGAAGTCAATCAAAATCATCAGGATGGCAAACCCGATGAACCACTGGAATTGTTCTTCGTATTCCGAATAAACCATTGATTCCATTTCTGCTTCCTGCATTTTATTGATTTCGTTGAAAAGGGTGTTCAGCCCAACTTGTGCATTGTTTGCCCGCACGTAAACACCTTTTCCGGCGGCGGCAATTTTCTGTAGCATTTGCTCGTCCAGTTTGGTAACTACCACCTGTCCGTTTTTGTCTTTCCGGTAATCACGCTGTCCGTTGCGAACAACCGGAATTGGCGCCCCTTGCGGAAGTCCCATACCAATGGTATGAACAATGATGCCACTCTCGGCAGCAGCAGTGGCCGCACCAATTGCATCGTCTTCGTGGTTTTCACCGTCGGTGATGACAATAATGGCCTTGTTGCCTTCAAACTGCGGGCTGAATGAGTTTGTTGCCAGGTTGATGGCTGCCCCGATTGCTGTTCCCTGTCTCGGGACAATATCCGTATTTACGGCATTCAAAAACAGCTTTGCCGAAGCATAATCGGTCGTAATTGGCAATTGCGTGTAGGCATCGCCTGCAAAAACAATCAGGCCGATTTTGTCATCGCTCAGGTTGTCAACCAATCGCGAGATCGCCCGTTTGGCACGTTCAAGGCGGTTTGGCTGAATATCCTCGGCCATCATGGAGTTGGACACGTCAAGTGCAATGATCAGTTCAACGCCCTTGCGCTTGACGGTTTTCAGCTTGCTCCCGAATTGCGGGCGTGCAATGGCCATGATGATTGAGCTGATAGCGAACATCCAAATAATAAATTTGATGACCGGTCGTACCCGGCTCACGTTGGGCATTAGTTGCTCAACAATTTCTTTCTGGCCGAATTTCTCCAATGCTTTTTTTCTGCGAATCCGTGTGATGATGAACAGTAAAATAAACACCGGGATAACAACCAGGGCGTATAGGTATTCAATATGTGCAAATCTGAACATTTCCATGCTTCTTCAGTTAAGGAATGTTTCTGAATAATGTTGTTTTCAGGAATAAGCCAGCAACGAGGATCAGTCCGGCCAGTAAGGCATAGCGTTCAAATTCTTCGTCTTTCTTGCTGTATTCCTTCACTTCAATTTTTGATTTTTCAAGCTGATCGATTTCATTGTAAATCTGAACGAGCTTGTCGTTGTTGGTGGCCCTGAAATACTGACCATCGGTGATGTCGGCAATTTTTTGCAGGGTTTCTTCATCTATTTTTACTTCCACATCGCGTATTTGAGTGCCAAACGGAGTTTGCATCGGGTAGGGGGCGGTGCCAATTGTTCCAACCCCGATGGTGTATACCCGGATGCCGTATGTTTTGGCAAGCTCGGCTGCCGTTGCCGGGGCAATTTCCCCGCGGTTGTTTTCACCGTCAGTCAGCAAAATAATCACTTTGCTGATGGCGTTGCTCTCTTTTAACCGGGCTACGGCTGTTGCCAACCCGTTCCCGATTGCAGTCCCGTCTTCAATCATCCCGCTCTGGATGTCTTTGAACAGGTTGATCAGTACAGCATGGTCGGTAGTCAGCGGACACTGTGTAAAGCTTTCGCCTGAAAAGACCACCAGTCCCATTTTATCGTTGTGGCGACCGGTAATAAATTGGGTTGCCACATCTTTTGCCGCTTCCAGTCGGTTGGGCTGAAAATCGCGTGCCAGCATCGAGCTGGAGATATCGAGTGCGATGACAATGTCAATCCCTTCGGTGGATACGTTTTGCCAGCTGTTTGACGATTGCGGACGGGCCAATACCACGGTCAGCAGTGAGATACCGGCCAGTTGCAATGCAAATGGCAAATGGCGCAGGTAATGTTTCCATCCTTTTGATATGTTGCTGAAACCCATTGTTGTGGAATACCGGATGCTGGCGCCCGACTTGCGAAACCTGAAAATATACCAGGCAAGCATGGGGGACATGACCAACAGCAGGTAAAAAAACTCCGGGTTTTTAAATGTGATTCCGTTCATTTTTCTCTTTATTTTAGAACAACTTCTTCACCTTCACGTCCATCCTGTGATAGTTCTGTTTTCTTTTCTTCCTGTTTGGTATCGTTCACAAAAAAGTATGCATTCATCAATGTCATATTGTGATCATCGGCCAGCGGTTCATATTTGGCAAACTTCACCAGGTCGGCCAATGTCAGCATGCTTTTCAGTTCGTTGAACAGTTTCTCGTTCAACATGCCTTTTTGTTTCTGAAAAGCCCGGATGGTTTCTTCCGTGGTGTACTCCATGGCATTGATCGCGAAACGTTCCTCAATATAAACCCGCAGGGTGTCGGTAACTTCGCTGTAAAAGGCTTTTACCTGTCCGTGCTGCCACAACTGTTGATCTTTAATGCGATCCAATTCCCTGATCGCGACAATGTGAGCAGGTTCCCTGGGCTTTTCAGTTTTGCCAAATACCGGCTTGTTGTTTTTCCTCCGTTGCACGTAGTAGAACAGGAAGAAAATCAATGCACCAATCAGTATCGCTCCTAAAATGTAGGGCGAAGCCTCTTTCAGTGTCACCGGTGCTTCGTACGGCTTTTTAATGTCAACAGGCCCTTTGGTTGTGTCCAGGGGCATCGTGTGTACGAAAAATTCAGCCGGTAGACTTTCAATCGTGTCGGTCAGGTTATCGTACTTTAGTCTGAATTTTAAAGCCGGAACAACCTGTCGCCCGCTGTCGAATGAGGTGATCAGCAGGTTTTGGATGATTTTGATTTGCTCCTTCTCAACCAGTTGAAATGTATCAAGCGGCGAGCGCGAGATCACTTCGACAGCCGACGAGAGGGAATCGCCTATTTCAGGAAATTCGACATTTACATCCAGTGGTTGGTCCACTTCCAGTCGCAGGTTAAACTGGTCACCAATTAACACGTTCGTGGAATCGATAACCGCGCGAACCTGAATCTTCTGGGCTTGTGCCTGGACCTGAAGAATTGCCCAAAGGCACAATAAAATAGCTGTGAATTTGAGTCCTTTCATTATTTATGCTTTTAACCCCCGCATTTTAAATAAAGCCATCAGGGATTTGACATAGTCATCTTTTGTATTGATGTTCACGTGATCAATGCCGCTCTTTTTGAGCATGTAGTCCAGTTTGCTGTTTGTTTCGTGCCACCAGCTTTCGTAGGTGTCACGAACCTTTTTACTGCTGCTGTCAACCCAAACATACTGGCCTGTTTCGGCGTCTTTCAACTTAACCATCCCGATTGGCGGGAGGCTGGTTTCGCGTTCGTCATAAATTCGAAGTGCCACCATGTCGTGTTTGTTGTTGGCTATTCGAAGTGCTTTTTCAAGCTCAGCTTCACTTTGGATGAAGTCGGAAATGAGAAAGCAGGTGCAGCGTTTTTTTATGGCATTGGTCATGTAACGCAAAGCTTCGGAGATGTTCGTCCCTTTATTTTCAGGTTCGAAGTCAATCAGCTCACGGATGATCCGGAGGATGTGTGATTTTCCTTTTTTGGGCGGAATGAATTTTTCAATCTTTTCCGAAAAGAAAATCACCCCGATTTTATCGTTATTCTGAATGGCCGAGAATGAAAGAATGGCTGATATTTCAGTGATCACGTTCTTTTTGAACCGTTCAAAAGAACCGAAATCCCGGGAACCACTGACATCAATCAGTAACATCACAGTCAGCTCACGTTCTTCTTCAAAGATTTTGATGTACGGCTTGTTGTATCGGGCAGTCACGTTCCAGTCAATATTCCTGACATCATCGCCAAACTGGTACTCACGGACTTCGCTAAAAGCCATGCCGCGTCCTTTAAAAGCAGAGTGATATTCGCCTGCAAAAATATTGCGGCTCAACCCCCTGGTTTTAATTTCAATCTTCCTGACCTTTTTTAATAATTCTGTGTGTTCCAAAATTTTTCCTTTTTAGTTTCAAACTCTGGAGTCTAAATTCCAAAATCCAAATTTCAAAAAAATCAAAAGCGTATTTATGGTTTTTCAAGTTTCTTAATGATAGCTGACAGAATTTTTTTCAATTCAGTTGCTTCATCAATTTGTGCTTGAATTTAAGGATTCGAATTCATGATTTGTCCTCCTAAGAATTGTTAACCAGTATATTGTTTCCTTTGATTCTTTTCTTGAAATCCTTAACCGAAACAATTTATCCTTTTCTCCCAATGACTCATTTGCTTCAATGTAATTAGCTCCAATTGAACCGGATGATCGAACTGCCTGTTTTGAATCTTCAGCATTTGCAATATTTTTAGGTAACATTTTTAACAGCAACCTTACATTGACTGCGTAATCTAAACAACGGTTTTCAAGTTCGTTCATTTTTTGGAATTTGGTCAATGGGATTTTGGGATTTCTTCCTGTTACGGAACTTCAACAGTATTTAAGATTTCGGTGATGATGTCTTCTGATGTAATATTGTTTGCTTCGGCTTCGTAACTCAACCCGATACGGTGGCGCAGCACATCCGGACAAACGGCACGGACATCTTCAGGGATCACATAACCGCGGCGTTTGATAAACGCGTAAGCTTTTGCAGCTTGTGCCAAACTGATACTTGCACGCGGAGAACCTCCGTACGAAATCATATCGGTGAATTTATCCAGTTTGTATTCAGCAGGGGTACGGGTTGCAAAGACAATGTCTACAATATATTTGCTGATTTTCTCATCCAGGTAAACATCTTTCACCACATCGCGTGCCTTGATAATATCTTCGGGTTTTAAAACGGTGGCTGCCTGTGGAAACTGTTTTAACAGGTTTTGCTGGATAATCAGTTTTTCTTCTTCTTTTTGCGGGTAGTTGATAACTACCTTCAACATGAAACGGTCTACCTGGGCTTCCGGAAGCGGGTAGGTACCTTCCTGTTCAATCGGGTTTTGGGTTGCCATTACCAGGAACGGTTCTTCCAGCTTGAATGTATGGTCGCCAATGGTGATCTGGCGTTCCTGCATTGCTTCAAGCAAAGCCGATTGCACTTTGGCCGGGGCACGGTTTATCTCGTCGGCCAAAACAAAGTTGGTAAAAATAGGTCCCTTTTTGACAACGAATTCTTCGTTTTTTTGGCTGTAAATCATGGTTCCCAGCAAGTCGGCAGGCAAAAGGTCGGGTGTAAACTGGATACGGGCAAAATTGGCATTGATGGTTTTGGAAAGGCTTGTAATGGCCAATGTTTTTGCCAGCCCCGGAACACCTTCCAAAAGAATATGTCCGCCGGAAAGAAGCCCGATCATCAAACTTTCAACAAGGTGTTTCTGACCAACAATTACCTTGTTCATTTCCATGCTGATTATGTCCACGAAAGAACTTTCTTTTTGGATCCGTTCGTTTAGTTCTCGGATATCAACTGCTTGATTCATATTTTTAGATTATTATTTTTTTTAATAGGTTGACGAAAATAATGTATCCTACTACAAAAAAGGGTATAACTTTGTTAAAAGTTGTTAAGCTGTGCAGCTTCTGAAAGAGCTGTAAAAATAATAATTCCGGACTTTTATTTCGCTCCGGGACTGTTTTTTTTAATTCCATAACGATTTGATTTTGAAACAGAGATATTTTGTCGAGCTGGCCTATAACGGGACCCGTTTTCATGGATGGCAGATTCAGCCAAATGCCAAAAGCGTACAGGAAACCCTTGAGTATGCTTTGAGCACAATTTGCCGAGAGCCCATTGCTGTAACCGGGGCCGGAAGAACTGATACAGGGGTGCACGCCAGTTATTTTGTTGCCCATTTCGATTCGGAAGACGAATCCCTGGATCATCCGGATTTCACCTATAAGCTTAATAGTTTTCTGAACCATGACCTGGTGATTTACACCATTGCCAAAGTTGGAATGGATGCACATGCACGTTTTGGCGCTGTTTCGAGAACTTACAACTATTTCATCAATCAAATCAAAGATCCGTTTGCGCAGGAAACCTCCTGGTATTTTACCCGAAAACTCGATGTTGAAAAGATGAATGAGGCTTGCCTTGTTTTGTTTGAGTTCGAGGATTTTACCAGTTTCAGTAAATTACACACGGATGTGAAAACGAATAACTGCAAAATTTATCATGCCCGCTGGGAAGAACACCGTAAGAGGTTGGTTTTTACGATAAAGGCAGACCGGTTTCTTCGGAATATGGTACGGGCAATTGTCGGGACAATGGTTGAGATTGGGCAGGGTAAGCTAACGACAAATGAGTTTCGTGCAATTATTGAGGCAAAAGACCGGGGAGCAGCAGGAGCATCGGCGCCACCCGAAGGCTTGTTCCTTTCCGATATTATTTACCCGGAAGAAGTTTTTACCCGGAAGTACCTTTAGTTATTACAGCAATCCGGCGATTGATGTCAGGTCGTCAACTTTATCCTGATAGCCCAGCGAGTCATAAGCTTCGATCAGTGTCTCAATTAGTTTTTTTATGATAACACGGTCTTCGCAAGGATGATAGAAAGCTTCTTCATCAATGTGCTCGCTTTTTTTGATGAAAAATTCAATTTCTTTCCGGCCGATGATGGCGCCCCTGTTTGATGGATTGATATAAAATAACACGGGTGAATCATAATCATCGCCGTGGGCTTTGCGTGCCGTTTCCGGATCAATGTAAGCCAAAAGCGGATTTCGGGGAAAATCAATTAATTCTACCGGGAAGCCCAATTCGCGCGCAACAAGTGTGTATAAAATGGCAACTGAAACCGGGTTGCCTTTCTTGGTTTCCATCAATTGATTGATATAACAGTTTTGAGGCGATTGCAGGTTGTTCAGGTTTATCGAGAACTTGTTCACATCGTAAAAAATGTGGTTCAAGACGGTGATCTTTTCGATGGAAGTCAGTTTGTTGCTGATTTCCAGCCAAACATCGCTGCTGATTTTCCTGATCTTGTTGCTGATTGTTTTTACTTTCAGTTCAGGGTACTGGTATTGGCTGATCAGGAAAAAACCTTCAAACAGGTCAACGTTTTCCTGTTTCGACCAGCTTTTTATTTTTTTGCTGGTTTCATTAAACTGAATTTGCTGGATCAGGTTTTCGATGCGAGACTGGATCAACTCGTCGAGGTTTGTTTCCCAGATTTGTTCCAGTTGGTTGATAATGCCCGGGTCTTCCTGCAATAATTCTTTCTCAATCATTTCGAAAACCGCTTGGTCCGGGTCATCCAGCAGGGAGATCAATGCCTGTAGTTTTTCTTCTTTCATTTGGCGGGCCTCCAGTTAGTTTGTTAACCTGTCTAAAACCAGTTTGATCAATTTTTTCATCTCCGGATGGTAATCACCGTTGGCTTCTTGGCTTTTGCGGTTGGCAATAATGAGGCAAACCGTTAGGGCATGGTGCCCCATCAGTGCAGCAAGGCCATAAATGGCCGAACACTCCATCTCGTAGTTGGTTATTTTATGATTTTCGTAGCTAAAGCTTTCAATTTTTTCATTGATCGTGGGATCAACCGTTGGCAGGCGGAGGATGCGTCCCTGAGGACCATAAAAACCGGGTGCCGAAATAGTTACCCCAAGGGTGAATTCGCCGTTGTAGATTTTGTCATATAAATAGGATGAACAATCAACAACATAAGGCGATGTCAATAGCGGGTTCCAGTTAACGTGATCTTTAAAACTGGCTTCAAAATCGGTATCAGCTATCAGGTTCCTGTCGGCATAAAAATTAAGCAAGCCATCAAAACCAATTGCTTTTTCCGACATCACAAAGGCATTTAAATCCAAATAGTTCTGTAACCCGCCGGATGTCCCGATCCGGATGATGTTAAGCGATGTTTTTTCTTCCTTTATTTCCCTCGTCTTAAAGTCAATATTGACAAGGGCATCCAACTCATTCATGACAATGTCGATATTGTCGGTGCCTATTCCGGTAGAGATGACAGTGATCCTCTTATTATTATAAGAGCCTGTTACGGTTACAAATTCGCGGTTCTGGATTTTGAATTCAACATCTGAGAGAAAACCGGAGATCATTTCAACCCGACCCGGGTCGCCCACCAAAATAATATTTTGTGCAACCTGCTCTGGTTTTAAATGCAAGTGGAAAATACTTCCATCCTGGTTGATAATGAGTTCAGATGATCCGATCATAAAAGCTGTTGTTTTGGATAGTCTCCAAATCTAAATAAAAAAATATTCACCGCCAATTCTTTTGCGGTATCCTTGATTTCTGGTGCTTTTCTGTTGATGTTCCAACATAATCAAGGGGTGTTTTACATGAAAAACTTTACTTTTACAAAACGAAAATGAAAACTTATCATCATGAATACCTTGAAAAAGTCTTATTTGATTATTGCAGCTATTGTATTGGTTGTGATCATTCTTTTCAGTACCAGTATGTTCGTAACAATTCAGCCGGGTGAGCGCGGTGTGATTTTCCGTCCGTTCAGCAACGGATTGGACAAAGATCATTTGTATATTCCCGGTTTTCACATTGTTGCTCCATGGAACGACCTGATTGTGTATGATGTGAAAGAACAGCAGCGTGAAGAAACAATGGATGTGCTTGACAAGAATGGTCTGTCGTTGAATGTTGATGTCTCTGTTCGTTTCAACCCGATTTATGAGAAGATTGGTTACCTGCATGAAGTTTTTGGGAAAAGATATATTGAACAGCTAATTGTTCCGGAGGTGCGTTCGTCGGTTCGTCAGGTGGCCGGACGTTATACTGCGGAGGAAATTTATTCAACCAAGCGCAGTGAAGTTGAATCATCGATTATTAAAGAGACGAAAGAAATCCTGGAGCAAAACAATATTGATATGCGTGCTTTGCTGATCCGTTCGATTAACCTGCCCGATCAGATCCGGATTGCGATTGAAAATAAGCTGAAGCAGGAACAGGAAGCTCTGGCTTACCAATTCCGGTTAAGCCGCGAAACAGCCGAAGCTGAAAGAAAGCGGATTGAGGCTGAAGGGATCGCTGCTTTTAACAAGATCATCAATTCCAGCTTGACAGAACAGATTTTGAAACAACGGGGAATTGAAGCGACCATTGATCTTGCCAAATCGCCAAATGCGAAGGTTGTGGTAGTTGGAAGCGGAAAGGAAGGATTACCGCTGATTTTGGGAAATAACTAGAACTGCATACTGCCGATAATTTGTGAAGGATTACCGGCTTTTTTTCTTCAAAATGAAAAAGATAATAAATATACATCGAAACGATGATCCGGCACAGTATCAGTGCATCGGCTGTTCTCCGCATAATCCAATTGGTATTAAGCTTGAATTTTGGGACGATGGTGAAGGTTTGTATGCCGAATGGGAGCCAAGGCCGGAGTTTATGGGTTGGGTGAATGTTTTGCACGGTGGTATCCAGGCGACTTTGCTTGACGAAATATCGGCTTGGGTTGTTTATACAAAGTGTGCTACTGCCGGGGTAACTGCCGAAATGCAGGTGAAATACAAAAACACGGTTTTTACAAATCAGGGAAAAATAATCTTGAGGGCTGTTTTGCTGGAGCAGAATAAGCGGATTGCTGTTATCCAGGCTCGACTATTCGATAAAGATGAAAAGTTGTGTGCCGAGGCTACTGTAAAGTATTTCATCTTTCCTGAAAAAATTGCCCGGGAGAAATTTCACTATCCGGGCGTGGAGGCATTTTACGAATCGTGATGGTTGCGCTATCCACTCTTTCCAAACTTCATGAAAATAAATATCCCTGACACCGGGGTTGTCAGGGAGCAGGTTAAATGTGTTTTAGCTAACTTTGTCGATCGGATGACAAGGTTTGGGTGCTGTAAGTTGGCTCGATCCTGTAGGAGAAGGGGTTTCCATTTCTTTTACCGCTTTATCCGGCTCAATGATCAGACTTTTCTTTTCATCTACTTTTGGTAGGTTTTCTTCTTGAATTGTGATCTTAACAGTATCAACTGCTGATTTTTGAGTGATCTCGATGTTGTGGGTCATTTTTAATCCAAGTAGGTAAAAAATGGATGAGGTAAGAATTACTAGTTTCATGACTTTCTGATAAAATTTCTTTAAAAATAAATCTTTAATATGACTTAATTTAATATTATCGATGAAAAGATCAATTTCGTCGGTGAAAAAATCTATCTATAAGACATCTTTCAGATTCATTTGTTACACTCTTTTGAAAAAAAAACGACAGGTGTGTTTGCCTGTCGTAATAATTTGAGTTATTTAAGGTGAATGCGATCTATATTGTCCGGTCAATTCTGGCAATAAGCTCCAGGCAAAAACGCCCGTTGTGGTAGGGGCATTTCCATTCATCAACTTTTGCATAAGGATAGGGAACGCCCGCTTTGTTAATGATTGCATACCATTCGCCATGTTCGTGGTCAACAAATTTGGAGTTGATCAGTTCCCAGCTTTTCAGGCTGGCATCAAGGAACCGGGTGTCATTGGATAATTGCCATGCATTAAAATAGCCAACCGAAGCTTCGGCTTGTGGCCACCAATGTTTGTCGTCGTCTAAAATTTTGCCGTTTTCCCCTTCGTAATAAATGCCACCGTCTTCATCTGTTCCGTTCTTTAAAACCTGGTCTGCCATGTTAATAGCGACTTTTTTTGCTTGCTTGATCAGTTCCTCTTCGCCCAATACTTCTGCTGCTTCAAAAATCAGCCAGCTTCCTTCAATGTCGTGACCATATGAGCGGTGGGTCGATTTCAGGGTCCAGTCGACATCAAAGAATAAATTGAAGGAGGCCGCTTTTTGATCAACAATTTTTTCCAGAAAAATGATAATCAGGTTCTTCAGTTTTTGCGCCAGTTCCTCGTCTTTCCATATTCTGTAAAGGTTTGTATAGGCCTCGAGGACATGCAGGTGCGTGTTCATGGATTTTCTCGTATCCATATCTTTTTCGCTCAGGCGTTGGTCTTCCACTTCATGCCAGTCTGTTGAAAGCGCTTCGATGTAACCGCCAAATTCGGGGTCGAAACCATAACGTTCCAATATCCAGTAAAGGCTGATGGCCAGTTGTTTTGCCTGGTCGTTCCCAATGGCCATGTAATATTCGCTGAGTGCATAAATGGCAAAAGCCTGCGAGTACATTTGCTTTTTGGTGTCGAGCGGTTGATTGTTGCCGTCAATGTGCCAGTAGATCCCTCCGTTTTTTACATCCCAAAAGTAGGTGATCATTATCTCGTAGGCTTTCTTCATCACATCGAGGTATTGTTCGTTGGGGAACTGCCTGTATGCGGCTGCAAATGTCCAAAGAATCCGGGAGTTAATAATCGACGCTTTCAGGTATTCCGGGAAAGCTTGCTCTTTGTGGTCAATCTTTCCGATGAAAGATCCGGTTTTTGAGTCGAATACCTTTTCTTGCCAATAGGGCAGAATATTGTTGAGCAATTCGTTTTTCAGCTCAGCTTTTAGTTGTAATAGTTTGTTGTCCATTTGGGTTGTAATGCTTAGTTGTTATTTGGAAGGACAGTTCCTGTTCACCATACCAGGTGCCTGGTGAATAGATGTATCTGTTGTCAGCCAGTGTCAGCTTTGGATTACGTCGGAGCCCTGACTTTTTTTTACACTCCGTTTCGGCCGAAGCGTGAGTCGTGCTTGAAAATGGTTCCTGAAAAGATACAAAATCCCCGCAATTTGCGGGGATTTCAGTATCGGATATTAATAATAAAGTCCTTTGTTCTTATCAATCAGTTTATTAATTGTTTTGACGCTTTCTGCTGACCGAAGTTTGTCTTCCGGTGTGTTTAAAACGTAATCAAGCAGGCGGTCAACCGTTGAAGTTGCCACGTGCATCCGGGTGTCAGAAGAGCCATAATAGATGAAAACTTCATCTTTTTCGTTTCGAATCCATCCGTTTGCAAACAGTACATTGGAAACGTCCCCGATTCGTTCATCACCTTCTGGTGCCATAAAATAGCCGCCCGGGCGTGCAATTATTTTTGACGGGTCTTCCAGATCGGTCAGGAAAAGATAAAGCACATAACGCAGGCCGGCAGCGCAGTTGCGTACGCCGTGAGCCAGGTGGAGCCACCCTTTTTCAGTTTTGATTGGGGCTGGTCCCTGCCCGTTTTTCAGCTCTTTGATTGTGTGGTAAACTTTTCCGTCGATGATCTCCTCTTTCAATGCTTCGGCCTTGGTAATGTCATCAACCAGTCCCCAGCCAATTCCGCCGCCTGAGCCAACGTCAATAAAACCATCCTGCGGGCGGGTGTAGAAAGCATATTTCCCGTTTACAAATTCGGGATGCAACACCAGGTTCCGTTGTTGGCCGCTATGGGAAATAAAGTCGGGTAACCTTTCCCAGTTGATCAGGTCTTTGGTGCGGGCAATTCCTCCGTCAGCTGTTGCCGAGGAAGTGTCGCCTGCGGGAGCTCTTTTGTCTTTGCGCTCCGAACAGAAAATGCCGTAAATCCAGCCATCTTCGTGTTTCACCAAACGCATGTCGTATACGTTGGTTTCAGGGATTTCAGTTTCGGGCATGGTAACCGGACGTTCCCAGAAACGCCAGTTGTCGATGCCGTTCTTGCTTTCGGCAATGGCAAAAAACGATTTGCGGTCCCAACCTTCAACACGCACGGCAAGCAGGTACCGCCCTTCGTGGTAGATTGCCCCCGAGTTGAAGGCGGCATTAATCCCGATCCGTTGCATCAGGTAGGGGTTGGTTTCGTAATTTAAATCGTACCGCCAATGCAACGGAGTGTGTGCCCCAGTCAAAATTGGTCTTTTATAACGCTGGTAAATGCCGTTGAAAGTCTTTACCGGCTTGTTTTTTTTAGAAAGCAGCTTCTCGTGCTCTTTATTCAGCTTTGCCAGCCGCTTTCTGAATTCGCCAATTGTTGGTTTCATAACATCATTTTCTAGTTATATATTCAAGTGATAAGTTGTTGTTGTTGTTGTTGTTGTTGTTGTTGTTGTTGTTGTTGTTGTTGTTGTTGTGTTATCTTTCCGGGAGTTTGTCCCACCATGTCTTTTTCAGGATAACACCACAGATGATGGTGATAACGATGGTGATTGAAACGGGAATGAAATCTTTCAAAACAAGGTAAATGGGTAAGGCTACCAATGCTGTTTGGGCGATGGTTCCTATCACAACATTGAACATGTCGAGTTTAAAGTTTTTGTTGGGCACAAACTCAGGGTTTTCAGCCATAACTTTCTCCTTGATTGGTCCCCAGAAACCCCATGGGCGTACCGAGCTGTAAAACTCTTTCAGTACTTTTTCGTCGGTTGGTTTGGTGAGGAATGTTCCTAGCATTGCTCCTGCAACCGAAATCAGAAGTAACCACGGGAAGTAATACAGGTCAAGTGTTTCGGTGAAAACGTAAGGGAAGATCAACGCTGGGATCAAGCCAGCGACCATGCCCCAGAAGTAGCCGTAACCGTTAAATCTCCACCAGTACCATTTTAATACGTTTGATACAACGTAGCTACCGTATAGGGCAGAAACGATCCATTGCAACATGCTGTTTACGTTTTGTGCAAATACACCAAAAATGATACTGATGATTACCACAATAATCCCGGTTGCATAGTTGATATTTTTAATCTTATTGTTCGATGCTTCGGGGTTTATATAGCGTAGGTAAATATCGTTTACAACATAGGCCTGTGCCGCATTCAAGGTTCCGGCAAAGGTTGAGTTGAAAGCAGCCAGCAATCCGGCCAGGAGCAATCCCATGAACCCGAACGGAACAAACTCACTGATGGCAGAAGGCAGGATTTGCTCAAAATCAATTTTCCCGGCAACCATCAGGTTTAACCGGTCAAAATATAAAATACCTAAAACGGCAAAGCCGGCAATCATAAAGTAGCGGATTGGCATTAAAACAACCGAAACGAAGGCACTCATTTTGGCAGCTTCCTTTGGTGTTTTGGTTGAAAGGATTTTTTGCATGTCGTAGGTAGGTGCAGGACCGGCTACTGATACCAGCAATCCCTTAAATACCATCATCATGAAAAAGATGGTGAACAGGGAGTAGCCGTCACTGGAAATTTTGTTGTTCACTTCGTCAATAATGCCGCGCCAGTCGAGCCCGTCAAGTTTCCATCCGAAGAACGGACTGTGCCAGCCATCCGGTACATTGAGTTGCTCCACTGTTAGGGCCTTCATGGCCAATACACCGATTAATATTGCCGAAATTGTCATGATAATGTATTGAAGGACGTCAGCCCATACAATACTGGTCATTCCACCTAATACGGCATAAAAAACAGCAAACAGGGTAAAGGTGATCCCGTAAATGTGCGGGACATATTCCATTGGGACGTTGAATGGTACATATGGAGCTACCACTTCCCATGGAATGAAGATCATCACAAATTTTCCAAGTCCGATAAAACCGTATGCCAGGTAGCCCAGGCAAAGGATCAGTGCAAAAATGACGACAACTCCGTGCGACAGGTTGCTATCCCTTGTCCTCCCGAAACGGGTGTTGATCCACTCAGCCCCTGTTGTAACGTTTGACCGGCGGAGCCAGATACTTAAAAAGACCATTAAGAAGATCTGGTTGAACACCGGCCAGAGCCAGGGGATCCAGATACTTTTCAGACCATAAACAAACAGGAGGGTCACCAGCCACATCGTTCCCGAAATGTCAAACATTCCAGACGCATTGGATAGCCCCAGTAGATACCAGGGGAGCTTATTCCCGCCAAGCATGTAGTTTGATTTGCTCTTTTGAGCTACTTTTTTTAGGACAAGTCCAATGATGACAGTGGACAATAGGTATAACGCAATGATCAGTACGTCGGTAATAGTTAAGTTCATAAAATTGAGGGTTTACTAAAAGGCCACTAAAATAATTAATAAATAGAGATACGCAATGAAATTGCCTTGCCGTTGGCGGGTTTTTGGGGAAATAATTTGTATTTGATTGATTGAAAGTTGAGGGTGTGTTGGCGAAATAAAAGCGGGGGTTCTTGTAATAGTGACTATTAGGGGTGTGTGCCGGTTTTTTTTTTTTCTTTTTTCTTTTTTTTTTCTGTATTGTGGTGAGAGGATAAAAGTTTTTGTAGAGTGTCTGTTGATGGGGCTGATGCAAGGTCAGGGGGCTAGTCGCTTGATTTGCCATTTATCATCAATTAAAAAATATCTGAACCGGTCGTGGAGCCGGTTTGGGCGTCCCTGCCAGAATTCAATTTCGGTTGGGGAAACCAGGTAGCCACCCCAGTGTTCGGGCATTTTTATTTCTTCATCTTTGAACTGCTCGCTTAATCGGGTGTATTCATCCTCGAGTTCTTTTCTTGATCCAATTTCGGTGCTCTGAGGAGATGCCCATGCACCTAGTTGGCTGTCGCGGGGACGTGATTGAAAATATGCTTCTGATTCTTCTTTGTTCAGTTTGCTGATTACCCCTTTTACCCGAACTTGGCGTTCAAGAGGTGGCCAGAAGAAATTCAGGGCGGCTTGGGGGTTTTGTTGAAGTTGTTTTCCTTTTTTGCTATTGTAGTTTGTGTAGAATATAAAACCATTCTCTGCTAGCCCTTTTAGTAAAACAATCCTCGAGTCCGGTTCATTGTCTGTGCATGTGGACAGGGTCATTGCTGTTGGTTCCTCTACCTTGTTTTGAATGGCCTCGTTCATCCACTGTCGAAAAAGTTCCATCGGGTGTTCTGTTAGCTGGTCTTCTTCAAGTTTGAATTGCTGATAATTTGTGCGTATGTCCCTAAGCATTGGCGGCTTTTCTTTGTGTTTCTGTTTGTCGGTTTAAACAACGGATTTTGGCATCTTGTTCAGTGGGTTGTTGGTATCTGCCGAAAATAAATTAGAACGACGGTTGCTGTTTTTGTGGCCTGTTAAAAAAACGAATCCCAAAATTTCTGAAAAATAATTATCTGATAATTGGAATGTTGAGGAATTTTTGTTTTATATTTGTTCTACAATGTAGTACAATGTATAACATTTTATGAAAACAAATCTAATTTCAGGGGTTGAGACGATTGATGACTTGAGGAAAGCGTACAAAAAACTGGCACGGGATTATCACCCTGACCGGGGTGGAAGTACCGAGCTCATGCAGCAGTTGAATGTTGAATATCAAAAGCTTTTCAGGCTTTTGAAATCCGGTCTGTTGGATTTGAGTGAGGTTCGGGTCGGCGATGTTGTGTTTGTGAATGGGACAGAGTGCAGTGTGACCCATGTTTCCCGGTTTGCATTTATTGCCAAATCAAAAATGAATGGACGGACAGCTGTTTTTGATAAGAAAACCGGTTATGCCGTGGGGAATAAAAAGTTTAAGGCAAGCTTGTTTTAGATAATGGGAAAGGATAAAAAAATATTGACAGGTTTTCGTTTGTCTGAAGGGAATATGAAGTTTATTGAGGACACGGGGAAGAAGCTCGGGATAAATAAAACTTCGGCCTTGGATATGCTGCTGACTGTCATGCAGAAAGATAAAAGAATGTTGACTTCGTTGATCCAAAAAGCTTTGGAGGAATAGTATATGGATGAAGTGAAAATTGTATTGATGAGAGATGGTGACCGTGTTCGCGGGATGGTGCTGTCAGGTTGTTTGACGATTGGGTGCGTAGATGAAATAAAAAACAGTATTTTGCAGGAGCAATCATCGTTTTTGTCATCTTTGAGTATTCAGGTTGAGGATGTGGTTGCGTTTGATCTCACTTTTTTGCAGTTGTTGGTTTCTGTTTGTGGATACTTGAAGCAAAAAAATATTGATGTAAAAATTGATTGGAAAATTGATGAGGATCAAAAACGGCTGATTGTCGGTTCGGGGTTCTCCAAATTGTTATAGTATATGGAAATGAAAGTTCAAAAAAAACTGGTGGTGGTCGAGGATTCGGAAAGTATTCGTGAGGCAGTGGTTTTTGCCTTGCAGGAGTCGGGCTATCAGGTTGTCGCAGCATCGAACGGGCAGGAGGCTACTGCGCTTTTTAACGGAGATAAGATTGATCTTCTTTTAACTGATTTCCATATGCCGGAGATGAATGGACTGGAATTGATTAAGTGGGTGAGGCAGAAAGAAGAATATAAACACATGCCGGTGCTGGTGTTGACGACAGAAAATCAGCGGGATGTGATATTGCAGGCAAAAGAAGCCGGGGCTACCGGTTGGTTGTATAAGCCTTTTGTTGTAGAAAAACTAGTACAAACCATTAGGCGTGTTGTCCGATGATGGAGCGATTTCAGCAACGTTTTGCAGAAGAAGCCCGGGAGTATTGCGATAACCTGGAGCAGAATCTGTTAACCCTTGAAAATGATTTTTCAAATCAACAACTTGTTGGAGAGGTTTTCCGGATTATGCATTCGCTAAAAGGTAGCGGTGCAATGTTCGGTTTCGATCTGTTGAGTTCCATTACCCATGATCTGGAGTCGCTGTATGAACTTATCCGTGACGGTGAGCTGAAACTTAATTCGTCGATTGTTGGTTTTACGCTCCGTTGTGTCGATTTTTTCAGGGAGTTGCTTGTCCCGGAAATTTCGGATGAAAAGAAAAGCCGGGTAGAACAACTGAAAGGGGAGATTGCCGGGTGGTTGCGTGGAGAGAATGAACCTTCGGCAGATATCGAAAGCAGGTCATCCGAGAACCTGCAGGCTGCTCCGGTCAGAAATAAAAACAAAAGCTATTATATCTATTTTTCGCCTCCGGCTAATATCTTGAACAACGGGACCAACCCCTTGTATTTGGTTGATGAGTTGAATGCGTTGGGCGATTGCTCTGTATTGGCTGATGTTTCAAATGTCCCGCTTCCTGACAAACTTGTTGTAGCTGATTGTTACGTAAACTGGCGGGCAATCCTGACAACAGATGTTGATTTTGAAGAAGTCGAAGATGTGTTTTTGTTCGTCAGGGATAATTCAACCGTGTTGATACAGGAGATTGAACGACCCGAGTTGCTTGCCGATGAAGGGTTTGTTGTCGAATTGCTTGAGTCGGCCCCGGAAGATGTTGGTGGAAAGCTGGTAAATCGCAAACCGGTAGCTGATATGAAATCCGGGCTGCCAAAAGCTGCTCCGGCAGCTGAAGAGTCTTCCTTTTCAACAATCCGGGTCAATTCTGCAAAAATTGATGAATACATGAACCTGGTGAGCGAGATGATAACGGCACAGTCCCGGTTGGCCACAATTGCCGAAAAGAACCAGGATAGAGATTTGGTATCATTGTCAGAACACTTCAATAAGCTGATCAGGCAAATGCGCGACAATGCTTTCGATATGAGCCTGATCCCACTTTATAATATTGTTACCCGTTTCAGGCGTCTGGTGCGCGATCTTTCCGCTGATTTGAAGAAGGAAGTCGTCCTTCAGACCAGTGGGCTGGAAACGGAGGTCGACAAGAATATAATCGAAAAGTTGGTTGATCCAATGATGCACATTATCCGTAATTGCGTCGATCATGGAATAGAAAGTCCTGAAGAGCGCATACGTGCAGGTAAGCCGAAAGTTGGGACAGTTTCTATCTCTGCCGGTTATGTTGGTACTTTTGTCCAGATTTTAATTGAGGATGACGGGAAAGGCCTGGATACTGATCAGATCAGGGCAAAGGCAATTTCAAAAGGCCTTATTGGTGCCGATGAGTCGATTGGCGATGCTGCCCTCATTTCACTGATATTCGAACCTGGTTTTACAACCTTAAGCTCGGCAACAGACGTGTCGGGGAGAGGTGTAGGTATGGACGTTGCCCGGAAAATGATAAAAGATTTGAGGGGAGATATCGAGATTGATACAAAAAGAGGGGAGGGAACGTCATTTGCGATCAGGATTCCGCTGACACTTTCGATTATTGATGGCCTGCTTACTAAAGTGAATGATGATTTTTATATTGTCCCAACCTCCGGTATCGAAAAAATTTACCCGGTGAAAAAAGACTCCCGGTTAAAAGATGAAGGTTTCAGGCAAGTGCTGGTTTTCGATGGTAAAGAAATTCCGTTTTTAAACCTGAGGAAAGAGTTTGATAAAGGAGCGGCTGATTCCCCATACCAGTATTTAGTGGCGGTTAAGTACGATAGCTATGTTTTTGGACTATTGGTAGACGATGTGTTCCGCGAATATCAGGCTGTTGTAAAACCAATGGGACGAATGTTGAAAAATCATGATATTTTCCTTGGTGCCAGTATTCTGGGGGACGGAAAAGTTGCTTTGGTTTTGGATACAAAAAAGATCATTCAAAAATTTTCAGCATAAATATGGAAAATCAAATCATATCAGGATTGAAGTCTTATCTGACATTTAAAATCGGATCGGAAAAATTTGCCGTGAATATTGGTCATGTAAAGAAGATTCTTGAAATGACCCATATTACCAGGGTGCCTCAAGTGCCGGATCATTATTTGGGGGTTATCAACTTGTTTGGTAATGTCCTTCCTGTAATCGATGGCCGGTCCAGGTTTGGAATAGAACGAAAAGAAAACGATGTGAACACGTGCATTGTGGTTTTGATGATGTCTGGACAGGCAGAAACATTTGCCGCCGGTATTGTTGTCGATCAGGTGTTGGAGGTGCTGAATATTGATGATGCTGATTTAACCAACCCGCCAGTTGCCGGGAAGCGGTTTCAGCACGATTTTATCCGCTCAATCGCAAATGTAAAAGAGGAATTCATTATTGTGCTGAATGAAAATAAACTCTTTGAGGAAGAGAATTTTACACCTTTGAATTCAAATCAGGAATAATCTAATAAAATCTGAATATGCGTTTTATCGATTTAAAACTACGGACAAAACTTATTTTGGCTTTCGCTTCGATAATTGTCATTGCACTCATGTTGAGTTCGAACTCCATTTATACGATGTGGAAATTTGGTGATGATGTTGATGCCCTAACGGATGAGTATTTGCCTGAATTACAGCTGGCAAGCGATATTAGCCGGAAGAACCAGCAAGTGTCCTATTTTATGGAAGGGTACTTTTTAAGTGGGAAATCAGAAATGTACCGCCAGGCAAAAAACGAATTTGAGTTGCTGAAGCAAGTGGTTATGGATGGTGAAAGACTGCTCGAAAAATCGAGCCGGCTTGTTGTGCTGGAGCAAAAACTTAGCATAGCCCGTGTTCAGTTGCCCCAATATGAGCAAATTATGCTGATGGCTTTTAAGACAAACCAGGATATTTCGATCATAAGAAGCCGGATGGAGGAGAATGCAGCTGATTACATGGAGAATTGTCAGGCTTTTTTTGAAGATCAAAACGAGATGATGAGAAGGGAGGGCGGACGTGATGTTTTTCGTCAAAAAATAGTCGGCCTGTCATCATTGATAAATAGCGGCCTTGAGATACAAAAATTGACAGTAAACCTGGGAATGTCGGCCGGGAAAAAGCCAATTGAACAGGCCATTGCCATGTTTCCCGAGCTGGAAAAGAATATAGAACTGTTACAGTCGGTAACAACACGGACGGATAATAAAGAACGTCTTAAAACAATTGTAGATGTTACTAAAACATACAAAGAGGTTGTTGCTGAGTTGTCCGGAAAAATTGACGAGCAAGCAGGTTATTGGGCGCAACACCAGGATTTATCGCGTAAAATGGTTGCAAATGCAGATGAACTTCGGGATGCCGGTATTGATAACACCGCAGCAACAACCAGGCAGTTTTCGTCTGTAATACTGGGATCTATCATGAAAAATATTATTGCCGTTTTAGTTGCCATTACCGTCGCCATTATTACCTCCATATTTATGGGACGGTTAATTGCAAAGCCTCTCTATAAAGGAATTGAATTTGCTCAAATCATTGCAACTGGTAATCTCACTGCCAAGCTTGACATTGATCAAAAGGATGAGGTTGGTGAATTGGCGTCTAACTTGCAGCATATGAGCGAAATTATGCGCCAAACAATTTCTGCCGTTACTGCCGCTGCTGATAATATGGCCAATGCCAGCCTTGAACTTAGCGGAACCTCCCAGCTTGTTTCGCAAGGTGCATCCGAACAGGCTTCTTCAGCCGAGGAAGTTTCTTCATCTATTGAAGAGATGGCTGCCAGTATTCTTCAAAACACTGAAAATGCAAAATCAACTGATGACATTTCATCCAAACTTGAAATAGATGTGCAGGATGGAAAAGAAAAAGTTGATGGTACGGTGAAGGCAATACGCGAGATAGCCGGGAAAATCTCAATTATTGGCGATATTGCTTTCCAGACAAACATTTTGGCCCTGAATGCAGCTGTTGAAGCAGCCCGGGCCGGTGAGCACGGACGTGGGTTTGGTGTTGTGGCAGCTGAAGTTGGTAAACTGGCAGAGCGAAGTAAAATTGCAGCGCAGGAAATTGATCAACTGGCTAAAACATCGGTTGAAAATGCCGAGTCCGCTGGTCAGATTATGAAGCTCATTGTCCCGGAAATCCATCGTACTTCAAGCCTGATCAGGGAGATTGTTGCTGCAAGTGTCCAGCAAAGCGCGGGGGCCGACCAGATCAACTCAGCTATTCAGGAACTAAACCTGGTTACCCAGCAAAATGCAGCTTCATCAGAAGAGTTGGCTACCAGCGCTGTCGAGCTTTCAAGCCAGGCTGAAAATCTGCAGGAAATAGTGTCGTTTTTTAAAGTTATCAAGTCCGATTCGGAAAGTACGCCCGCCCCAAAAGCTAAGCCTGCCCGGTTGAAAGCCGCATCGGCACAAGTAGCCAAAGAGGCAAAAGGGATCATACTGAACCTGGATGATAACGATGACGAAGAGTTTGAACGGTTTTAATAAATGGCTCAGCATATTATTCAAATATCGACCGATGATTTCTTTGCTCTCGGAAAGTTGATAACTGACCGTTACGGCATCAGGTTGCCGATTGAAAAGCGAATTTTGTTCCAGTCCCGCCTGCAGTCGCGCCTAAAGGAATTGCAGTTCAGTTCGTTCGCTGAATACCGGCAGTTCGTTCTTAACCCTGAAAACCGAGAGAAAGAACTGTTGAAGATGATTGATCATATTTCGACGAACAAAACAGAATTTTTTAGGGAGCCCCGACACTTTGATTTGTTGTCCTTGCAGATTTTGCCGGATTTGATTCGTGAATTTGACAAGAACAACACTCCTCTTATCCATTGTTGGAGTGCAGGTTGCTCAAGTGGTCAGGAAGCGTATTCGCTGGCAATGGTTGTCAGTAAATTTTTGTCCGCCCATACAGGGAGCTACGATTACTCAATTGTTGGGACTGATGTTTCCGGAAAAATGCTTGCTATGGCTGAGCGAGGGGTCTATCCCTTTTCCCAATCCGAAAATATTCCGGAATCATACCTGAAGGAATATGTGCTGAAAAGTAAAGGTGATGATGATAAACGAATAAAAATCAGTAAAAACATACGTTCGAAGATTCGATTTATCCGTAGTAACCTGATGGATGATGTTTATACATTCAACCAAAAATTCAGTATAATCTTTTTGCGCAATACATTGATTTATTTTAGTCGGGATGATCAACAAAAAATTCTGCAAAAAGTATTAAATTTCCTCGAGGATAACGGCTATTTGTTTATTGGTCATTCGGAGTCGCTGATAAATTTGGACTTACCTATTCAGATTGTGGCGCCGAGTTTATATAAAAAATGTCAACTATGAGCAAAACTGAGCATCACGATCCATTGGAGGGCTTAATGAACAGGAACGAAGAACTGACAAGTCAACTGTATCATGTTAATGAACGGTTAAAAGAGGCCGAGGCTTTTAAAAGCCATTTTATAAGTAATATGACCAATGAGATAATCAATCCGTTTGCCAGTATTCTGGCGCTATCTTCCAATATTGTAAAGCTTGGGGAAGGAGAGATCACAAAAGCAAAAAAGATGGCCGCCTTAATCCATGACGAAGCTTTCCATCTCGACTTTCAGCTTAAAAATATATTTGCCGCAGCCCAAATCGAAGCAGGCCTGGATGAGCTTATGCCGGTTACTGTTGATTTGGTCGGGGTAGGGCAAAGCGCCATACGTTTCTTCGAAACAGAAGCAGAAAAGAAGCAACTGGAGATTATTTTTTCAGTTGAACAGGAAAAGGAACTAAAATCATTTTATACCGATGGCGACAAAATTGAATTGATTCTGCGGAATTTATTAAGCAATGCAATAAAATTCAGCGATCTGGGTGGAAAAGTTCAGGTCGCACTCTCTGTTCGTGAGCACAGGTTTAAAATTGATGTCAGGGACTTTGGAAAAGGAATTCTGCCAGAACAGTATAAAGTGATTTTCGATCGGTTTAAACAGTTGGACACCAAAATAAATTCATTGAATACAGGTCAGGGACTGGGATTGAGCATTGTTTATGCTTACGTGCAGTCTTTTGATGGCGAGATTTCGTTGAATTCTCCGGAAGACGGGGGATTGGAGATTCAGGTCATAATTCCTGAGTGTAATAAAATTGAAGGTTCTGATGATTTGGACGGTTTCCTGTTGGATTCTGGAGAAAAATTCTGAGATTGAAGAGGGAAGGGAAATATTATTTACAGCCGTCAAAAATCATTGTTCCCGATGAGTTTTGCTGGGTGACCACTGTTCTTGGGTCGTGTGTATCAGTCTGTTTGTTTGATACCTCGTCTAATCGTGGAGGGATGAATCATTTCATGCTCCCGTTTTGGAATGGCGAAGGACTGGAAACACCCCGATATGGAAATGTCGCAATTCCACGGTTAATTGAGGAGTTGGAATTAAAAGGAAGTCTCAGGCATAACCTGGTTGCCAAAGTATTTGGTGGCGGAAAAGTTTTGGGAGAAAGTATTTCGATGTTCCATATAGGTGAAAAAAATATATCGCTCGCTTACCGGTTGCTCGAAGAATCAGGAATTCCTGTTATTGCATCAAGTACCGGGGGGGATAAAGGACGAAAAATCCTTTTTAATACATGGACAGGTGAAGTATTACAACAGTATATTGAAAAACGAAGATAAACATTGAACCCCAAAGGAAAAATAAAAGTTTTAATTGTTGATGACTCAGAGGTTGTCCGGAGCATGTTGATGGAGATCCTGTCGGGTGATCCGGTGATCCGGGTTATCGGAGCCGCGGCTGATCCATACGAAGCTGCAAAACTGATGGCTGAAGAAGCTCCCGATGTTATCACCCTTGACCTGGAAATGCCCCGGATGAATGGCCTGACCTTTTTGAAAAAACTGATGAGTCAGCATCCGGTGCCTGTAGTTGTTGTTTCTTCTCTTACTGGTGAACGTACTGATATTGGTATCAGGGCATTGTCGCTTGGTGCGGCCGAGATCATTACCAAACCAAAATACTCGGCAGTTGCTGAAATTGAAGAATATACCATACGCTTAAGGGATGCAGTCAAGGCTGCTTCCATGCAAAACGTATTTGCTCGGCGTGATTTGTTGAAAAATATCAGGCAAGAAGAAAAACTTGTTGCATCAGGTATTTTTCCGGTTAGTGGAAATAATAAACTGATTTTAATTGGCGCCTCTACCGGTGGAACAGAACTGATAAATCGTATATTAAAAACGGTCAAGCCTGATTTGCCTCCAATTCTGATTGTACAGCATATGCCGGGCGAATTTACCACCGCATTTGCCAAAAGACTTGATAGTGAAAGCCGTTTGAAAGTTGTTGAGGCAGGCCCGATGATACCTTTGGAACGAGGGCATGCTTATATTGCTAACGGATTTTATCATTTGGTTGTGAAAATGGTTGCAAATCATTATGTTTGTGATGTTGAAAGCGGAGATTTGATAAACCGGCACCGGCCATCAATTGATGTATTATTTAGGTCTGTGGCAAAAATTGCTGCATCTAATACGATGGCTGTTTTGTTGACCGGCATGGGTGCGGATGGAGCTCAGGGATTACTCGAATTAAAGAACAAAGGTGCCACCTGTATAGCACAAGATGAAAAATCATGTGTTGTATATGGTATGCCGAAAGAGGCAGCCAGATTGAATGCGGCTGATTTGATCGGTGATCCTGAAAAAATAATTAACTGGATTAATAATTTTGCCTGAACCGGATGACAGATAACAATCACTTTCCGAAAATTCTTATTGTTGACGATGTCGCCGTCAATATCGACTTGTTGAAATCTATTCTGCAACAGCAGAATTACCTGATTGCATCGGCAAAGAATGGACAAACTGCTCTGGCTAAAGCACGGGCCAATGTTTTCGATATTATCCTTCTTGATATTGTTTTGCCGGATATTGACGGTTTTGAAGTTTGCAGGCAACTTAAATCCAATTCATTGAACCTGGACACTCCGGTAATTTTCATGACAGGCCAGCGCGATGAAGAAAGTCTGGTAAAAGGTTTTAGCCTTGGCGCGGTCGATTATGTGCAGAAACCATTTAGTGCAGAAGAACTTAAGGCACGGGTTGAGTTGCATCTGTCGCTTAAAAAGACACAACAGGAACTTAAAAAGGCCAAGGAAATTGCAGAGGAAGCTGCAAAGGCAAAATCCCTTTTTCTGGCCAATATGTCTCACGAAATTCGTACACCGTTGAATGGTGTCATGGGCATGGTAGATATTCTCCGCCAAACAGAGCTGGATGCACAACAGCAGGAGTACCTCGAAATAATAGATATCTCAAGTGAAACCCTGTTAATGATCATCAACGATATTCTGGATTTTAGCAAAATTGAAGCTGGGCAGATCACTTTTGAACGGATTAAATTTAACTTTAGAAATGAAATAGAGGACGTTCATAAGCTGTTGACATATAGGGCTAAACAGAAAGGACTTGCTTTTCATGTTAGTGTCGACGATGATGTTCCCAAAATGCTTATCGGTGATCCGTTACGGTTAAAGCAGATTTTGATCAACCTGATTAACAATGCAATAAAATTTACAGAAGAAGGGCACGTTAATGTAAAAATCAAGCTGGAAAGGGATTTGGGACAAAAATTCAAACTCAGGTTTGAAGTGGAGGATACCGGGATTGGAATTTCCAGGGAGAACCAGGATAAACTATTTAAATCATTTTCACAGGCAGATACATCGACTACCCGAAAATTTGGAGGAACGGGGTTGGGGTTAGCTATTTCAAAACGATTGACCAACCTGATGAATGGCGAAATCGGCGTTGAAAGTGAAGATGGAAATGGTTCGGTTTTTTGGTTTACTGCCGTTTTTGATGAAGCTCCCGCAGTCAGTGATATCAATGATTTTGAAGAGATTGATTTGCGCGATCATCCAAGTAGTGAATTAAATATTTTGCTTGTAGAAGATAATGTCATCAATCAGAAAGTTTCGATGCTGAATATTAGGAAACTTGGGCACAATGTAGAACTAGCCCATAATGGTGTTGTGGCAGTTGAAATGTTTGCCAAAAATTCGTTTGACTTGATTTTGATGGATATCCAAATGCCGGTAATGGATGGGCTGGAGGCAACCAGGGCAATCCGGCATATCGAAACGGAGCGTGGTACAAACAATGGGATACCAATTGTTGCGATGACAGCCAATAACTGTAAGGAGGATATTAAACATTATCTGGAAAACGGAATGACTGATCATTTGGGAAAACCTTTCCGTCCGACAGATTTGGAGCTGGTAATCGATCGAAATGTCAAAAGAAAGATAATTAATTAGTAAATTTGTCGAAAATAATATCAAATGACAGCTCGGAGTTTTGATTTTACAGGTAGGAAGATTCTTGTAGTTGAAGATAATGAAACCAGTAGGTTTTATTATGAGGCAGCTTTAAAGAAATGCAATGCAACAGCTTTGTGGGCAAAAACAGGGGTAGAGGCAGTTGAAGTGTTTAAAAATGAACCAGGGGTTGAATTAATTCTGATGGATTTGAATATGCCAGAAATGGATGGTTTTGAAGCAACCAAGCTGATCAAACAAATTAACCCCAATGTTCCTGTAATTGTCCAGACAGCATTTATTTTATCCGGGGAGGAAACAAAAAGTTTTGAAGCCGGATGTGATGAATTCCTGACAAAACCAATTCGGCTTAACCTGTTGCTTGAGGCTATTGGTCGCTATTTAAAATAGTTCAATATAGGCCCCAAACCTACTTTCAGGAACAGGATCGGTTATTGAAAGAAAACCTTTATTGAACAAAGAATCTGCTTTTTTTGGCGGATTTTTTTTATTCTTATCCCTGGCAAATTCATAATAAGTACGTTTTTGATCGAAATAGGTGTTAAAAATACCGGTTGCATTAGGGGGGATGTGCGTCTCAATAAATTTGCTCAAAATCCCCATGGTGTAGCGAGGGTTTACCTCCAGACATGGGTGTAGTTTTATTTTGTCCCCCTCTTTGTAAATCATTGCGTCAATGCCTATATAACCAGTGTGGTGCTTTCCGTAATACGAATCAAATAATTTTTCCCCCAGTTTCTTTCCAATCTGGTCAACCACTTTTAAACTGACAGGTAATCTGTTTTTTTCCTGGTAATTGATGTGGTGACCTAAATATTGTCCACTCGTGTTTGTGTTGAAAAAGCTTGTGCCAAGGTATTTAACCTGATGATCTTCTGCAATATAAAACTGAAACGAGAAATCCAGTAGCTTTTGGTGCCACTTTTCAGCAATCAGGTACTGTTGTTGTTTGATGGTTGTATCAATCCATTGTTTGTTTGCTTGGTTAAGGTGTGGCTTTCGGATTATTTGTAATCCCCTTCCGCTCGAACTCAATGGCGCTTTTATGACAATGGGACTGTCTTCCTTTAACAAATCTTCAATCTCTTTGGCCGTTTCAATTTTTTTTGGCATGTCTCCCATATCGGGGAACAGTGGATCATCAAAATCTTCAATTATTCTTTTCAGGAAGTTTGCTGAAGTTTCCCGTTCATATAGTTTTTGCAGGTTTTTGTTCCATGGGTGTTGAGGGGTGATGCCTGATTTTTGAAGAAAATTTGTCTCGGCGGGACTGTTGCCCCATGAGGAAGCAATATAGTTCGTTTTTTCACCTTTTGTGATCAATTCTCTCATTTTGCCGGAACAGATAAAACCAGGTGAAGGAAGATTAAGTTCTGCTAATTGTAATTGGAATTCTTTTGAAACTGGGCGTTCTTTAATTATTAAGTCGCCAGGTATTGAAAAAAATAACATCACTGTTGACAGTTCATCTTCAAATTCCCTGAGTATTGAAGGGGGCATATAAAATGGGGAACCGTTGGCAATTGCCACTTCACAGGTTGGGTTAAAGTGGAATATCGTTTTAGCTTTTGGCTGCAATTTCTTTTTGATCTCAAAAATACCTGTTTTCTGTTTTCAGAGTGATCTTTTTGGCAGTAAAATGTTCTTAACTCAACTCATCTGTGTATATTTGTTAGCGACTTCGTGTTTTTCTGTTTTTAAAATGTCTGATACTACACAATGCGATTCGGGGAAGTGACGTTTTTATCAACAGAAATGAAAGAAATTACATTTATTATATTCCTTATTATTGGGTTGTCTGTTTCCGGACAGGAACATCTTGGTATTAGCAAAAAAGCTCAAAAGTATTTTGCTGATGCCGAAGGATGTTATCGGATGAAGAATAATGTGAAAGCGTTGGATCTGCTTTCAAAAGCAGTCTCTGAAGATTCTTGTTTTTTTGAAGCATATCTTTTGACTGCTGATATTTATTTTGAACTTGACTCAACGCAGCTGCAGGTCAGTAACCTCGAAAAAGCCAGAGAAATCAAGACCAACGCTAAACTGTCCTATGTGTTGGCTAATGCTTATTACCGAATGGGCATGTACGAAAAGGCAAAAAAATCCTATCTGGAGTTTCTTGACAAGAAAGTTGAAAGCCGTTTTACCAGTGATGCAGAAAAACGGGTGAAGGAGTGCGATTTTGCGATGAACATGATGAAAACCCCAAAAAATTTTGTTGCCGAAAATATGGGTGAGGCAGTGAATACTGAGTTGGATGAATACTGGCCCACTTTGACAATAGATGGTAAGACACTAATATTTACTCGTTTGGTGCCGACAGGTGAATTTGCAAACGAATTAGCTCTCCGGTCTCAGGAAGATTTTTTCAAGTCGGAGAATATTGATGGGGAGTGGCAAGAGGCAGAGCCGATGATTACTATCAATACTATGTATAATGAAGGCGCACAGAGTATCTCAGCTGACGGGAAATTGATTTTTTTTACGGCATGTACCCGCTCGGACGGGTATGGAAGTTGCGATATTTACTTTACCCGAAATCGCAACGGAGAATGGACTAAGCCACAAAATGCCGGAGCACCCGTGAATTCCGGCTCATGGGAATCGCAACCCTCTATCTCTGCAAACGGCGAGTATTTATATTTTGTGAGCAACCGGCAAGGAGGAAAAGGGAAAATGGATATTTGGCGTTGCCGGCTGAAAGGGTTCAACACGTATGGAAGACCATCATGGGGTGTGCCTGAAAACCTGGGCGACTCTATAAATACAGCGGGGAACGAAATGTCCCCCTATATTCATCCGGATGGCAAAACACTGTATTTTGCGTCTGATGTATGGCCGGGTATGGGAGGTACAGATATTTTTTATGCGAGGTTGGTAAATGATTCGGTTTGGCGCAGGCCTGTAAATATGGGGTACCCGATTAATACATATAAGGACGAGCAGGGACTGATTGTTGATGCAGATGGTTATAATGCCTATTATTCTTCCGACCGGCCAGGTTCAAAAGGACTTGATATTTACAGGTTCAGTTTATATGAAAAAGCTCGGCCAACACCAGTATCCTACGTTAAGGGGCGAGTGTTGGACAAAAAAAGCAATCAGCCTCTTTGTGCGCAGGTTGAGTTAATTGATATTGAAAAAGATCAGGTGGTCGCACAAACGGAATCATGTCTTGATAAGGGGGAATTTCTGATGTGCTTGCCTCTTGGAAAAGAATATGCCTTTAATGTTTCAAGGAACGGTTATCTGTTTTATTCGGAGAATTTCTCGTTGAAAAAGGTACATGATGCAACCGATCCGTATATTATGGATATTGCACTGAGTAAGGTCGAAGTTGGTAGTTCTGCCGTTCTCCGGAATATATTCTTCCAGACCGATTCCTATAAACTATTGGATAATTCAAAAGTAGAACTGGAAAGACTGATCGAATTTCTGAGACAGAATCCGCTTGTCGAGATTGAAATTGGCGGGCATACCGATAATGTAGGCAGCCCGGAGTATAACGATGATTTGTCTGAAAAAAGGGCCAAATCGGTGTTCGATTATTTGATGGCACATGGCATTTCTGAAGAACAGCTTGCATTCCAGGGATATGGCATGTCGGAACCGATATCTTCAAACGAAACAGCAGAAGGACGTGCAAATAACCGGAGGACTGAGTTTAAGATTGTAAATATCCGGATGAGATAAGAACGTTCAGGCCTGTTTGAAATGACTGGACCCTGTCAATTAGCTTTTGCAACACCTTGCTTCCTTGCTTCCAATTGATGTTTTATAACTGGAATTATGTAAGTGCCGGTTCAGGTATTTACCAGGTTTGAAATAATCAACGCTTAATTTGTATGTTTAGTCGTTTTTTTAATGTGCAGGTGTTCAGTTGATAACGTTTTCTGCTGAATATAAAAGTTGTTAATAAGTTTAATTATTTAGAAGCTGATTAAATTTGCGTTTCTCCTGTGTAGTCTGGTCTTTCCTTAATAAATTTGAGAACACCATATTAAATTAACTATTAGACCATGAACAAGTTATTCTTATCCCTTCTTTTTATTGGTTTTATTGTTTTTAACCTGAATGCTCAACAAGCAACGCAATGGCGCGGACAAAACTCTGAAGCAAAATATTCTGCCCCCGGTTTATTACCTGTTTGGCCTGATGCCGGGCCCGAAGTTATTTGGCATTTTGATGAGCTCGGGAACGGATACTCGTCTCCGGCTTTTGCAAACGGTAAAATTTACTGTACCGGGGAAATTGACAATAGAGGCTATGTTTTCATTCTGAATGAAAACGGATATTTGGAGAAAAAGGTGGCTTATGGTTCGGAGTTTACGGTAAACTATCCAGGTGCACGTGCTACACCTGCTATCCTTGAGAATATGGCATACATGGCGACCGGTTATGGCGAATTGGTAGCCTTGAACCTGGATAACGGGCAGGTAATCTGGAAAAAAGATTTAGCGAAAGATTTTGGCGCAGAAAATCTTCGGTTTGGTTTTACAGAAACGGTTTTGATTGATGGTGATAAGTTGTATTTCACACCGGGTGGAAAAGAATATAATATTGTTGCAATAGACCGCGCGAACGGGGCCCTGATTTGGAAAAGTGCAGGAAAAGGGAAGCCTTCGGCTTATTGTACGCCAAAGCTGGTAAAACTGGGCAAGCGCGAATTCCTGGTTACCCATACCGATGATGAGATTGTTGCTGTTGATGCAAAAGATGGCAAGCTGCTTTGGAGTTATCCATTCCCCAATCAATATAACATACACCCCAACACTCCGATCTTTCAAGATAATGCACTGTTCTGTTTTAGTGGTTACGGGCAGGGTGGTGTTAAACTTGTGCTGAATGATGATGGTTCGGCAATTACAAAAGCATGGAGCACTTCAAAAATGGATAGCCAGATGGGGGGAGCCGAAATTGTTGATGGCTTTGTGTATGCTTCCGGCCACAAATCTCGCGGTTGGTTTTGTTATGACTGGAACACCGGCGAAGAAAAATGGCATGCAACTGATTTGGGAAATGGTGTGATTATCATGGCTGGAGACAAGTTCATTATCTACAGCGACCGTGGTGAATTGGCGCTGGTCAATCCAAACCCTGACAAACTGGAGATCATTTCCAAAGTTAAAGTTGATTTTGGAACAGCCGAGCATTGGGCACATCCCGTTGTTCATAACGGAATTTTGTATGTGCGGCACGGAAAATCACTAATTGCGTATAAAATTTCTGCATAACCTGTCTTTCGTTATATAGCCTAAAATCAATGAAAACCAACAAAATGAAACAAACTATTATCTTTCTGATAGCTTTGACGATGACACTAGCTGTCAATGCTCAAATCTATCAGTTTCGGGGGCCAAACCGCGACGGAAAATTTCCGGAGAGCGGACTTTTGAAGGAATGGCCTGAAACCGGACCGCAGTTACTGCTCGAGTTTGAAGGGATCGGGAAAGGGTATTCCTCTGTCGTATCCAATGGCCAATATATTTATGCTACCGGGATGATCGATACGTTGGATTACCTGACGTGCATTGATTTTGACGGTAATAAAAAGTGGCAGGTGCCATATGGCGAATCATGGAAACAATCATTTCCGGATACGCGCAGTACTCCGACAATCGAAGGTGACCGTATTTATGTAATTAGTGGTATCGGGGAGTTGGTTTGCTTGAATACCAAAACAGGAGAGATCAACTGGAAAGTGAATGTTGACAAGGACTATCACTCAGAATGGCACATTTGGGGTGTTTCCGAATCTCCCCTGATTGTTGATGATAAAGTTATTTGTACCCCCGGCGGTACCGAAACTTCGGTGGTTGCTTTTGATAAAGTGACTGGTGAGGAAGTCTGGAAAACCGCCTGCGTTGGCGGGCAACGTGCCTATGCATCTCCCACACTTTATACACTGAACGGTCACCGTTATATTCTGGCTGTGACAGCAACACACCTTTTGGCTGTCGACCCCGGGAATGGCGACGTAAAAATGACCTACAAATATTACGGGTATGAAAAATGGCCTGACCAACCGGGACTGATCTGGACAAATGTTCCGCTGTGTCGGGGTGATGAAATATTCCTTTCAATGGGGTATGATTATCCGGCCAAAATGCTGAAAGTAAATGCAGATGAAACGGGCTTCACCGAAGTATATACCGATACCGTATTCGAT
>JBNKTK010000017.1:0-46192 GCA_050298035.1 Mangrovibacterium sp.
ACTTCAGCGTGGAAGGTTTTTACAAATCGATGGACAATTTGCTGGAGTACAAAGAAGGTGCTTCGTTCCTTGGGGCAACAACCGGTTGGGAAGAGAAAGTGGAGATGGGCAAAGGCTGGTCGTATGGTACCGAGTTGCTCCTTCAGAAAAATACAGGCAAAACAACCGGCTGGATCGGTTACACCTTATCGTGGGCAAACAGGCAATTTGAAACCCTGAACTTTGGCCGGAAGTTTGATGCCCGGTATGATCGCCGTCATGATATCAGTTTTGTCATGACACATCGCTTTTCCGACCGTTTCGATATTGGATTGACTTGGGTATACGGGACCGGAAATGCCGTGACCCTGCCCACACAAAGAGTTTTGGCGCCAACTTTACCTTTTCAGGGTAATTCATATTATGATTTTCAGTACGACTATGAGTACTATGGCGAACGCAATAATTATCGTATGCCGTCATATCACCGACTGGATGTTGGGTTCAATTTTCATAAGCAAAAGAAACATGGAGTGCGTACCTGGAATATCAGCCTGTACAATGCGTACTCCCGGCAAAACCCATTCTTCCTGTATTTCGATTCAACCACAAGAAGTGAATACGAGAAAACTGGTCGAACAATAGCCCTGAAACAACTGAGTTTATTCCCGATTATCCCGTCATTTTCGTATAGTTTTAAATTCTGAAATCATGAAAATATCTATAGTTATCATTTTACTGCTGATTGTGTCATGGTCATGTACCAAAACCCTCGATTTTGAGGAGGCAGAAACGGATCAGCAAATCGTGATCAACAGCATCATCTCCCCCGACAGCAGTTTTTCAGCAGTCATTTTACGGAGCCGTTCGGTTTTATTTGATCATCCATATATTTTGGTTCCCAATGTCCCCCTCAATTTATATGAAGATGGGAGCCTGATCCGGGAGATCAGTTCCGAAAACGGTTTTTACCGCATTCCTGATTTTAAGCCACAAGCCGGGAAAACCTATCGGCTTGCGACACAGGTTGACGGTAAGGAGCTGGAAGCCACTACCAGTATTCCACAGAAAGTTGAAATCGTTTCCGTTGATACGACAACAGTGCAGGATGAGTGGGGGTATGGCCAGTTGAATTTTAAAATCACGTTCGATGACCCGGAAACTGAAGATTATTACCGGTTGGTGGTCATGCGGGATGTTTTGTCAAAATCGACTTGGGGGGATTCCATTGTGTATTATCGGAACTATTCACAGGTTGGTTTTGATACTGACGACCCGGTATTCAAGACCCTGTACAATAATTTTGGTGACAATGAAATGGACATGGGGCCTTATAATCGCTACAATCTTTTTTCCGATGTCAATTTTAACGGTAGAGAGCATTCCATTCAATTCAATGTAAGTTCATTCTATGGCGGTTATCAGGATGTTGTTTACAACAAGTACGAGATCCATTTATTGAAAATGTCGGAGGAGTTCTTTAATTACTTGAAATACCTGAACCTTTATGACTACTACTCCGATGACCCATTTTCGGAGCCCGTTCCGGTTTATTCCAATGTTAAGAACGGGACTGGTATTTTTTGTGGTTATAACGATGAAGCAAAACTGACTTATGAAAAAGTGTATATCCCTTACTCGATGGATACAATTCATCCTGTAGATAATGGATATAGTAGTTATGGCTATTATTAGTATTATCAGTCCTTTATGAGGATGTTATCCAGTCTGTTAGGGTGGCTGTTGAAGGTGTTAGGGTGACACTTGTAAGCGGGAACAATGGATGAAAGTTATTGGCAACAAAATATTTTTCTATTTTTACTATTTGTTACCCGTTTACTTCAATTTGGATGAATTACATTGATATTATTTTGGGCGTGTTGCTCGTTTTGGCAGGAATACGTGGATTCCGGAAAGGCTTCATCGTTGAGTTGGCATCGCTGGCTGCTTTGATCCTCGGGATTTGGGGGGCGATTCATTTTTCGCACCTCACGGCTGATTACATTGTTGATACTTTCGATTATCAGCCCGACCATCTGGGATTGATTTCATTTTTTATCACGTTTGTGCTGATTGTCGTGGTTGTTCACATTTTGGGCAATTTGCTCGACCATGTTGCGAAAGCCCTTTTCCTGGGGCTGATTAATTCATTGGCCGGTTTGCTGTTTGGAATGCTGAAAACGGCGGTCATTCTAAGTATCCTGATGGTAATTCTTGATCAGGTTGATGAAAAGGTACATCTTATTCCCCAGGAAGATAAAGAAGAATCACAGGTTTATGAACCGTTGAAAAACCTGGTGCCAACCATTTTCCCTTTTCTCAATTTTTGGGATAATGGCGATAACCCTGTAAAAGAAAACCCTCAAGATGAAACTGAAAAAGTGGCTTAGCTTAAAGAAAGCGCCTGTTGAGACGATGGAGAAACAGGCTTGTCATAATTGCGGGCATGAATTCCAGGGACATTATTGTCCGTCATGCGGCCAGTCGATAACCGAATTTGACTTGCCTGTTGGCTTTGTCTTTTATGATTTCCTGGGCAATTTTTTTTCGTTTGATTCCCGTTTTTTCAAAACGTTTTTTGATTTGCTTTTTAAGCCGGGCTTTTTAACCGCTGAGTTTTTCAAAGGCCGCCGTGCCCGGTATGCGCCTCCCTTCCGTGTATTCATTTTCCTTAGTTTTGTTTTGTTCCTTCTTTTACAAATCATGACGACCGACGGATTAAACAAGGCGTTGGAGCAATCGTTCGGTGAGGAGCTGGCGGCTGTGAAACCAGATTCTTTGGTGGCATTAACCGGAAATCAGGCTGAAGTAAAAGAAGCAATAGAACTAACAGACTCATTGGGGCAAAAAAAAGTTGGGATTGATTTCGGACAGTTGATGAGTGGCAGGAACCTGAAAGAAGGGATGGATTCAGTCTCTGAACAGTTGGAGGATCAGTTGGCTAAAACTACGGATCAGGAAGAGCGGATGAGACTGAAAAACATGCTGAGTATCACACGTTCACCCGAGCAACTGGTATCGCGGTTCTTGAAATACCTGTCGTGGGCATTTTTTATTCTGCTCCCGGTTTTTGCGCTGATCTTAAAACTCTTTTACATCAGGCGAAAAGTTTATTATATCAGGCACCTTGTCTTTTCGGTACATCTGCATTCATTTATGTTTTTGATTATGTCGATGGTGGTTGCTGCAAATATTCTTCTGCCGAATGTCATAGGGGCGTTATTCTTTTGGTTATTAATCGCAATACCTGTCTATGTTTACTTAGCCCTTTATAATTTTTACGGACAAGGGGTTATAAAGACATTTTTCAAGTTTCTTTTTATCGGGGGCGTTTATAACATCATTTTGTTGGGGGCCATCGGATATGTCTTTATCGATGTATTAGGGTTGTTTTGATTTTTCTTCGGTGCCGGAACAGTTAAATATTGAGGAATAAACCATCCCCTTACCGGTTCATTTTTATATCTTTGCCGGGATTTTTAGGCCAGGTTATTGTTTCCGGGCCAAAAGATTAGTACAGATATTAAATTTCAAAAAGATACGGATGAATTTTGTCGACGAATTACGCTGGCGGGGCATGTTGCACGATATAATGCCCGGTACCGAAGAACAATTGCAAAAAGAAATGACAACGGCATACGTGGGCTTTGACCCAACTGCTGACTCGCTGCATATTGGCAGTTTGGCCCCGATTATGTTGTTGAAACGCTTTCAGTTGGCGGGACACAAACCGATTGCGTTGGTTGGGGGTGCCACGGGAATGATTGGCGACCCTTCCGGAAAATCGCAGGAACGTAACCTGTTGGATGAAGCAACATTGGAACGCAACCTGAACGGAATACGCAAGCAGCTTTCCAAATTCCTGGATTTCGAAAGCAATGCCGAAAACAAAGCCATCATGGTGAATAACTACGATTGGATGAAAGGCATCACGTTCCTTGAGTTCATTCGTGACATTGGCAAACACATTACGGTGAACTACATGATGGCTAAAGATTCAGTAAGAAAGCGCCTGAACCCCGATGCCAAAGCGGGAATGTCGTTCACCGAGTTTACCTACCAATTGGTGCAGGGGTATGACTTCTATTGGCTGAACGAGCACATGAGCTGCAAATTGCAGATGGGAGGCTCTGACCAGTGGGGGAATATTACTACCGGTACAGAACTTATCCGCCGCAAATCAGGCAACGAAGCTTTTGCCCTCACTATTCCGTTGATTAAAAAAGCCGATGGCAGCAAGTTTGGGAAAACCGAATCGGGCAATGTTTGGCTGGATGCCAGGCTGACTTCGCCCTATAAGTTTTACCAGTTCTGGTTGAATACGTCGGATGAAGATGCTGAAAACTATATCAAAATTTTCACCTTGCTAGGCAAAGACGAGATTGACGGGCTGGTTGCAAAACACAATGAAGCGCCACATATGCGCGAATTGCAAAAGAAACTTGCCGAGGAAGTGACCGTGATGGTGCATTCGCGTGCCGATTATGAAATGGCCGTTGAAGCATCTCAAATCCTTTTTGGTAGCGGGACCGCAGAAAGTCTTCGCAAGCTGGACGAGCAAACCTTCCTGTCGGTATTCGAAGGTGTGCCGCAGTTCAGTATTTCAAAGTCTGCTTTGGCTGAAGGGGTGAATGTCGTGGACCTGCTGGCCGATCATGCCGCAGTGTTCCCTTCAAAAGGAGAACTTCGCCGGACAATCAAAGGAAATGGATTGAGTATTAACAAAGAAAAAACCGGAGATCAGGATTTGGTTGTTAACAACGATTTTCTGATTGATGAAAAATATATCCTTGTTCAAAAAGGGAAAAAGAATTATTACCTGCTGATTGCAGAATAACCGGGTTTCGGGCAAGTCTCTGATACTAAAAAGGAGACTAGCCCGTTTAAATGATGACCAAATTATTCCTTCCTATGAAAAACTTTTTTGATAATCAGCCTTTGTTTCGGGTTGTTTTTAAGTGGAAGATACACTTGATTATAGTTGGGCTGGCAACAATAATCCTGGCTTCAGTTTTTTCTTCCCCAACGTTTATAACACCGCTTTATAAATCTCAGGGACGTTTATATCCCACAAACACCAGGCCCTTCTCCGAAGAATCAGAAAGTGAACAGTTGCTTGAGATTTTAAGCTCGAATGACTTAAAACGTGAGATGATCGAGATATTCAACCTGGCAGATCGTTATCATGTTGATCCTGCTGATCTGCATTTCAGGACAAAAATCCTTAAAGAGTATGATGATCATGTATCATGTAAAAAGACCGAGTATGAGACAATTGAGCTAATCGTGCTGGATGCTGATCCCCAGGTGGCAAGTGATATGGTTGATTCGTTGATCGTGTTTTATAATCGAAAAGTGCAAGCCCTCCGTAAAGAGAAATATCAAGAATTGGCATTTTCATTTCAGAACGACCTGACCCGGAAAGAAACGGAGATTGATTCGTTATCGGTAAAGATGGAAGTACTCCGGCGAAATTACGGAATGCTGGATTACGAGATACAGGTTGAACAGTTAACTTCGGGCTATGCAAATGTTCTGGCAAGGGGGGCAAACACTACGGCGGTGAGCGACATCCGCAAAAGGTTGGATGCCCTGGCAGAAAAGGGCGGTGAGTATTTCATGTACCAAAGTATGATGACAGCGCTTGAAGTTGAACGTGACACAATTAGCCGGCGATTGGACAAGGCATTGAGCCAGACCAACAAGAAGGAAACCTATACCATGGTAGTGGAGGAGCCATTCCCTGCCGATAAGAAATCATACCCGACACGTTGGCTAATTGTATTGGTTAGTCTTGTCGCTGTCGAGTTTTTTGCTCTGCTCGTGGTTTTTTCTATTAATAGTTTTAAGAAAGTAAATTCCTGAACATTGCCGCTTAGCCGCATTAAAATACTGCTTTTCTACTGTGTCTCGGCGTTGTTCCTGTTGCTGGATCTTTATTTTCTGGTGACACAGAGGACAATGGCTGTTAGCTTGTTGCCTGTAGTTTTTGCAATTGTTTTGATTGCCGTTTTGCATCTGGATTTACTTCTGCTTACCATTGCTTTTTTTACTCCACTTTCATTGCCCCTTCATGAGTTGGCGCAGGGTCTATCGTTTGATATGAACCTGCCAACCGAGCCTCTATTGTTTGGGGTGCTTATTTTGTTTGTCTTCAAGCTTATTGAGAACCGTGGTTTTGAAACAGATATACTGAAACATCCTGTTAGCCTGGCGATATTTTTTTATCTTTTCTGGATGTTGGTAACCAGTTTTACCAGCACAATGCCGATCGTGTCGTTTAAATTTTGGTTGTCGAAAATCTGGTTCCTGTCTTCATTCTATTTCATGGGCATCTTATTGTTCCGGGAGCGAAGGCGGATATACCAGTTTGTCGGACTTTATGCCGGGGCATTTATCTTGGTGATTATGTATGCATGGACACGTCATCTGGGGTATGGGTTGAGTAATGATCAGGCGGCACACTTTGTTATGAATCCGTTTTATAGTGATCATACCTCGTATGGCGCAATGCTGGCTTTTTTCATCCCTGTGCTGGTCGGGATGACATTCCACGAAGGATTTCGGAAAGGGTACCGGGTTTTGGCAGGTGTGGCACTCGCCTTGTTTGTTGTTGCATTGATTTTGTCGTACACCCGTGCAGCCTGGTTGAGTTTGGTAGCAGCTTTCGGCGTGTGGGTGGTTGTGAAACTGAAAATCAGGTTCAAACCTCTTTTTATAACGATCTTGTCCGGGGTGGCATTTTTATTTGTTTTCCAAGCCCAAATACTGATGTTTCTTGAACGAAATGACCAGGAATCATCTGCTAACCTGGCAACGCACCTCTCTTCAATGACCAATGTCTCGACTGATGCATCCAATCTTGAACGAATTAACCGGTGGAGCTGTGCCATCCGGATGTTTGAAGAGAAACCTGTTTTTGGCTGGGGACCCGGAACATATATGTTCCAATATGCACCGTTCCAGTTAACGAGGCATCGCACGATTATCAGTACCAATTCGGCTAATCGCGGAAATGCTCACAGTGAGTATTTAGGGCCGTTGGCCGAGTCTGGCTTGTTGGGAATGGTAAGTTTTATTTTGTTGATGGTTGTAGTGTTGTATGTCGCGGTTAATGCCTATACCCGGAGCAATGACCATGAAATCAGAATGCTGATCCTCTCAGCGATGATTGGTTTGATAACTTATTTTGTCCATGGTTTTCTAAACAATTTTCTCGATACGGATAAAGCTTCTGTCCCTTTTTGGGCTTTTGTCGCCCTGATCGTTATGTTTGATATTCAATCCAGGAAAACAAAAGAATTGATTTAGTCATTTGTGGCTTGAAGTCCTGCTTTTACAGATAAATCTGCGGGCTTGTTACGGCACTTGATTTTTTGCAACTGTCTGTGATCTTCTGGTTTCAGAAGTTCCGATTAGCTGAATTTAGGTATTTTTTTGCCCACAAAAAAAAGCCCTTGGTGAAGGGCTTCTCTGGTCATATTGTATACTTGTGATGTTATCTTTTTACGCGTTCGCTGTAGCTTCTGTCGCGAGTGTCAATTTTAATAATCTCGCCTGCGTTGATGAACAAGGGAACCATGATCTCAGCACCTGTTTCAACAGTGGCTGGTTTCAACGCCGTTGAACTTGCAGTATTTCCTTTTTCTCCCTGGATGGTTTCAGTAATTTCCAATTCAACAAACGGGGGGAGTTCTGCAGTCAGGGCTGTCTCAGTTTCTGCATGGAAGTTGATTTCAATGACCTGACCTTCTTTCATTAAATCGGCATTCTCAATCAATTCCGGATCAATTGAAACTTGCTCAAAAGTTTCAGTGTGCATGAAATTGTAACCCATATCATCTTTATAAAGATATTGGTACGGGCGACGTTCAACCCGAACGGTGTTTACTTTGACACCTGAGTTGAAGGTGTTTTCAATAACTTTTCCTGTTTTTACGTTTTTCAGTTTTGTGCGCACAAAAGCAGCACCTTTTCCTGGTTTTACATGTTGAAACTGGATGATGGTATAGAGCTGTTCGTTATACTCAATGGTCATCCCGTTTTTAAAATCAGCTGTAGTTGCCATATCTGGATATAAATTTTAGTTTTTCAAAATTTTTTGCAAAAGTACGAAAATATTGTAAAAACAAGATGTCCGTGTTTTTTATTTTAGGATTCTGAATGATAGGGACTTAGTTGTGAGTCATCTGCTGGATGCCCATTTTTTCATAGGACACGAGTTCGCATTTCAATGCGCCTATGTGCATGTCAAACTCCAGGAGCAGGGGGATGTGGTTTTTGTCTTTCGTAATATAGAATTTCAAACCGTCTGAGCGTTTCAGTAATTTCCCTTTACTTACCTGGGGTGAAATAACATGGCATACTTTTTCCCCGATATCAGACTTGATCGTCTCAGTCCCGAGATATTTGGCTGTCATTATGAAATATTCGTGTCCGTGGTAAACCGGGATGGTAAATTCCTCGCCGATATCAAGTTTGTTCAGTAGGTTATTTTGTCTCATGTAGAAAAAAACAGTCAGAATGTCAACCATATTGTGTGGGACTTTCATGCCGCCGGTTCGTTGGCTGAAAATCGAGTCGTTGTCATTGTAGAAGTACGTTTTGTTGTAGTAGTGGTATTTTTGTTCTTTAATATTCCGGATTGCCATGTAGGGAAGATAAGTCTCCGGGTCAACAATGCTTTCATAAATATCATGGACCCTGAATAGTTTGTCGGTTAATCCAACTGTCTTTCCTTCAAGGTGATAGTGGATGGCTCTTTTTTTTGCAAAGACTGTGTCCGAAGCTTGCAGCAATGCTTTCCCCCCTTTAATAAATCCATACCTTAATTGGTATTCCAGCTTTTCTGTCGGTTGTGCGTCAACCTTTAGAAAAGAGAAAAAGAATAGTATTAATAATAGTTTTTTCATGGTTTCAAGATGTTTTTTCTGGGAACACCGGCAATAAAATCTTTCAAATAAAATGGTTCAAAATAAGCCAGGTCCGCAAATTTTCTGTTTTCAAATGCTTTCAGAGCCAAATTACTCATAAATTGTGCCGAAGTTTTTATGCCGTCAATAAAAAAGGCGTTTTCATGATTGATGACCTTTTTGCATTTTGATGCCCCATTCCCGAAAAAAACGACCGTGTTTTTGCTTAACTGCTCTGAGAAGGATGTCTCATCAATAATCCGGGCATTAACTTCTTCAATTGCATTGTTTTTCTTATCGAACAAGGCGGTGTAAACCTCCATTCTCCGGGCATCGATCATCGGGCAGAATATTAAGTTATCGTCATCCGGTAATTGCCAGAGTGACAGGTTTGATGATACATGGGAGCTCATTGCCTGCAACGGGTCAATTGCGAGCAATGGTATTTGATTGGCATAACAAAGACCTTTTGCCAATGAAACCCCAATGCGCAGGCCTGTGTATGACCCCGGTCCCTGGCTTACGGCGATTGCCGAGAGTTCTTTAAAGCCGATCTTGCTTTTCTCCATAACCTCAGACACAAACACACTAAGCAATCGTGCGTGATTTTGTCCTTCATCACTTTCAGCAAGCTCAATTACTTTCCCATCAACGGCTAAAGCTACACTGCATATTTCTGTTGACGATTCAAGGTTTAAAATAATTGCCATTTCCCTGGTTGTTTAGTTCGCAAATTTAAGGATATAAACAAGAATATGAATAAAATGATCAGAAGCTGGTTGCTACGGATATCGTTTTGAGGAAAAGAATTCTCCCTGAATTATAACCACCTGACAAATTTTTATTAGTTTTATGTTTGAAAATTAACAAGCATTTATGTACAGGACAGTTATAATTGATGATGATCAATTGGCCCGTCGGGTCTTGTTACGAATTATTAATCAAAGTTTTGCTGATTTTGAGGTTGTTGGCGAGGCTGATTCGGTAGAGAGCGGACTTGAGTTGATAAAGTCGGTTAATCCTGAACTTGTTTTTTTGGATATTGAGTTGCCTGACGGGACTGGTTTCGATTTGATTGATCGATTACCTGATGTTGATTTTCGTCTTGTTTTCACAACTTCGTACAGCGATTATGCCATTACGGCCTTTAAATATTCAGCGTTTGACTATATCCTGAAGCCTGTGCTCCCCGAGAATGTCAAATCGACTATGAAAAGGATACAGGACAAACCAATGCCAAACGGGAAGCAACAGGTTGAAGTTTTACGCAGCCGGATTGAATCTCATGATGAGAAAATTGAACCGACAATTGCCTTGCCTGAAATGAATGGTTTTGCCATTATAAAAGTTAAGAATATTTTGCGGTGTGAAGGCGAACGTAATTACACCCGTGTTTTTTACAAAGATGGCACTTCTGTCCTGATTAGCCGTACTTTGCTCGAATTTGACCAGCTACTGGTTCCGCACGGGTTTTGTCGTATCCACCGATCCCATTTGATCAATCTTGATTGTGTAAGCAGGTACTTGAAAACTGAAGGTGGCCTTGTTGAAATGACTGATAAATCGATGTTGCGTGTTTCCCCAAAATATAAAGAAGATTTGCTGGATAAACTACTTCACAACCGGCTTTGATTTTCCGTTGTATTCTTTTGAAACATAGATAGGTTAATTTGCTAGTTATTTTTGCATATTTGCTCATTGGTCATTTGAACTTATTTCCATTATTATATCTTTATATCCCGATTTGGGGAAGCAGGGCTAATCTATTGGGAAATGCAAGTTGTTGGTTCGTGAAAAAGGGGCTTTTATGAAAAACGAACTGGTAATAGGCTTGTTAAGTATCTTTTGCAGATTTAGTTCACGCAACCAGTTCTGGTTGCAGTATCCTTAAAAAAACAAATATTAGCTTCGTTTTTTCATAAAAAACGAGTTATTAACAATTGGGTTCCATTTGGCGAGAAAATGGGATTAACCTTAATTGATGTTTGAAATAAACAGGAGAGTTATAGGTGGTTAGACTATTGCTTAAGGGGGTTTTGCATATTTTTTTGATCGGAATCCTGGTTGCAGGGGTAACAGGGAAAATATTTGCACAGACAACTATCTGGGAAGAAAATTTTGATGGCTACTCAGATGGTGCTGTTAGTGGTACCGCGAGTGGTGAAAAGGGAACAACATGGGGGATCGATGTTTCTCAAGCAAATTTGTCAGGAAGTAAGAGTTATTTTGAAGTCAGGAGCCTCTATTTCGAAGGAAGGTATGTCAGGGGTGTCGCTCAGTGGTTATGTGATCCTATCGATTTAAGTGGTTTTGAGGATATCACGGTTTCATCCGAAATATGGAAATCCGGGGGAACGATGGAACCAACAGATTCGATAAACTTTTATTATAGGCTTGATGGCGGGGCATGGCAGGCAATCGCGTTACTAAATGATGATATTTCAACATCTCCTCAAACCTATTCAGTTAATTCATTAAATGGAGCAACGCTTGAATTGCGTTTTGACATTGTTTTAAATAATGGAAGTGCTGAACGATATGCATTTGATAATATTAATGTGACAGGCACTTCACTCCCTCCGACTGTTTCTTTAAGCGTAGATAAAACCTCAATTACTGAGGCCGGTGAGGTTGCGACAATCACTGCAACTTTGGATCACACCTATTCGCAGGATGTGACGGTCTATCTGAGTTATGCCGGAGATGCATTAAATAATGCTGATTATAGTATTTCCTCTGATTCCATCACTGTCCCGGCGGGAAGTTTAACCGAAACTGCAAGAATTACGGCTGTCGATGATTGTGTCGTTGAAGGGGATGAAACTGTTACCGTTGATATAACCAGTGTAACTAACGGCACGGAAAACGGGACACAGCAAGTAGTCACAACAATTGTGGACAATGATGTGTATCCAACTATATCACTTTTGGTTGATAATTCGACGATAGTGGAGGATGGAGGTTCTTCAATTGTTACTGTTGCTTTGAGTAGTACCTTTTGTCAGGATATCACTGTCTGGTTGGATTTATCGACTGGAACGGCTTTCGACGGGAGTGATTTTTCTTATACTTCTGGTTCAATTACTATTCCTTCAGGGTCACTTAGTGGGACGATAACGGTTTCAGCGATCAATGATTACCTGGTTGAAGGAGATGAGACTGTCGTGGTGAAGGTCGGATCGACAAATGTTTCAGGAATATCAACAACCGTATCACCGGTTTCTATCACGATAACCGATGATGATTTGTATACGATCACTGTTTCTCCGGTTTCAGGACTGACTACGACAGAAAGCGGAGGTACAGCCACTTTTACCATCGTGCTAAATGCAATCACTTATTATGATGTGACTATTTCCCTAACATCAAATGACACAAGCGAGGGAACGGTATCGCCGACTTCTGTGGTTTTTGATAACAGTAATTTTTGGATTCCTCAAACAATTACAGTAACCGGTGTGGACGATGCATTTGTTGACGGGGACATAAGCTATACGATTACAACAGGTGCTGCGGTGAGTTTTGACAGTAATTACAGCGGACAAGACCCTGCTGATGTTTCGGTGACGAATACGGATAATGATGTTTCCGGTGGTGGGATCTGGCTGCGGGCAGATGCAGGGACAAGTACAACAACTGATGGCGGTTCTGTTACAAGTTGGTTAGATCAGGCAGGAAGTAATGATGCGACAAGCCAATCGACAGCGCCAACCTATCAGGCGCTGGGCTGGAACTTTAACCCGACAATTTCTTTTTCGTCAGGCTATTACCACTCAGCCAATAATGGTGTTTCTGACGATATGACTTTAGGGAGTGTGTTCAGTACTACCCAAAGTTTCGGTAATAGTAGTTTCTGGAATACTCCAGCAATTATCGGTTGCGAAACGGCCAGTGTTCAGAATGATTATACCTTGAGTATGAATTATGGACAGGTTTATTTTAAAGGAATTGCAGGCAATGATTTCGGGGCACAAACAACTTCTTCTTACAATGATGGCATCCCGCATATTGTTGTTGCCACCAGGCAAAAGTCAAGCACCGGTCTCATTGAAATTTATATTGACGGTATATTGTCTGCTTCAGCAGCATCCGATAATGTTAGTTTGAATGACCCACCGAATTTTGGGATTGGGAACCATTCGTCCCCAACCTCGGGAGGACAGTTTGTAGGAAATATAGGTGAGGTCTTTGTTGACGGAAGCGTTTTTTCATCGACAGGTCGCAAGCAAATGGAAAGTTACCTTGCCCTTAAATATGGTATTACTTTGGGTAGTACCGCCAATCCGCTTGATTACCTGAACTCATCAGGGGCGGCAATTTGGAGCGGGAGTTCAACATACCAGAATGATGTGGCTGGACTGGGAAAAGAATCAAGTCTGTATAGTCTGGACCAGAAAGTTTCTTCAAGTATTAATGTTAGTTCGGGCACATCATCCCGTGTTGTAATGGCGACTGATGAAGAGTTTTCTTCAGGCAACCTTGCCGGGCGTTCTTCACTGGCCGATGGACAATTCCTGATCTGGGGACATGATGGAGGTGCAACATCGACGTGGGTGACTGAAGGTAGTTTCGACAGGGTATCAAGAACCTGGCGCACACAAAATACAAATGGTACCGGGGCGGTTTATTTTCAGATTGACCTTGGCTCATATCCCTCTTTACCGGTAGGGAAAAATTACCAGTTGCTGGTTGATGATGATGGTAACTTCGCCAATGGGGGAACGTCTGGCTATGATTTGACTAACTCATCCGGCACATTGTACACTACTTCAGTGGCATTCCCCTCCGGGACTTCCTATTTCTCGATTGGTTATTTGTCCAATTCGTTGACCGTTACATGCCCGGGAGACCAAACCGGTATGCTGGGGGCAGGTTGTGGGTTTATTTTGCCAGATTACACCATTTCTGCAACTACCGCAGGGGGAGTTGGTACTGTCACACTATCTCAATCGCCAGTAGTCGGTACAACAATTACTACCTCAACGTTACTTACCATCACCGCTGTTGATGAATGGGGCAATTCTGATAATTGTACTTTAACGGTAACAGTTAGCGATCAAACTTCTCCAACTATTGTTACCGATCCATCTCCTGCAACAGCCGGGTGCGTTGGCGACCTGCCGGTTGTTGCCAGTTATGCTGATTTTGCTGCTCAGGGAGGGGAAGCAACCGATAACTGCACCGCGCAAGGAGATCTGCAAATTACCTACGTAGATGTGATCAGTACTTCGGGAGGATGCTCCGTAACACGTACTTATACTGTTTCAGACCAGGCAAGCCCTGCAAATACCGCCACTTGCGAACAGGTATTCACGATTACAGATAACACATCGCCGGTAATTGATTGTGGGGGCAATCTCCAGATATCCCCCAACAACAGTGATTGCTCTGCCACACATAGTATTACCCCGGCTATTACTGAGAATTGTGGTTTTGTTTTTGACCAGTTAACTGTGACGTTAACTCCTTCCATTACCTACAATATTGATCCGGCGGATTATACCTTGACAGCGGATTTCCCTTTGGGCGTGACGACGGTTGAGTGGAGTGTAACTGACGAATGCGGCCATACGGGAACCTGTAGCCAAACTGTTGAGGTGAGAGTGCCGCTAACTGATATTGGTTACGATGACGGTTCGGGAAGCACGGGCATTGGCTCGGGGGTGCAACCAATGCAGACCTCTACCCACGAGTATTTTGTTGACGGGAAGACGGCTGAATCCGGCTACACCTATTCCTGGCGTCTTTTGGAAAATAATGCCGGCTCGCCTGGAGCAGAAGTTAACCCTTCTTATTATACAATTAATCAAATAAATCAAGCTGATGTGTCCATCACTTTTGCGGCTGGTATTCCTGCAACTGGATATTTTGTATCGGTTATAAAAACCCCCAATGCGGCTTCATGTACAAAAGAAAAAACACTTCAGGTAACAGTCCAGGAGAACAGTTCGTTCGATGTTGCCGTGGAGAATTTGGCTGATCAGTGTCAAAGTCCGGGTTCCGGGACTTCAACCTATTATTGGAATATTACTTTTCCAAGTATCAGTACCGAGCCTTTCTGGTTTGATTACACGATAACAATTGATGGCTCGACTGCTGTAAGTGGAACTATCGACAACATCCGGTCTACTAATACCTGGTCGCTCACGCCAAGCTCGGGTACGCTTCCGCTGGTGCAAACAAGCAAGGCTGCTCCTTATGTTGTGGTGCTGTATTTTACAATAACTAACGTGCCGGCAAACGATCTCAATATTGGAATTTCTATTGATGCGAGTGACAATTACCAGGTCTCGGAACCTAACGTCACTAATAATACAGACAGCTTTAATGCTTTTATAATACCGACAATCTCATTCAATTGAAAAAGAAAAAACAGGATATAATTTGAATTATTAATTAACTTTTAAAATGAATAAAAAATGAAATCAAAAATCTTTACTCTTTTAGTGATGGCCTTGGGCCTTTTAGTTTCGACTAATGCGTTTGCACAACCAAGCACACCTTCTTCAACAAGTGCAGTTACTGCTAAAGATGGTTCTACAGTCACTTATACTGTAACAGGGACAGGAACATTCCATTGGGCATTAAGTGGTGGTTCTAATACGAACACGGTTTCATCATCCACGACTAACTCAGTTAGTGTAACATGGGATAATGCAACCCCTGGGTCTACTTATAACCTTGATGTTTATCTTGTTGATGGTAATAACTGTTATTCTGAGGTGATTAGATTTGCGGTTACAATTGAATCAGTTGTATTATCAATCACAGATGCAACTACTGAAACTTGTTCATGGTTAGGTTCTGATAATTCTACAGGTAACAGCTCAAGCGTTTCAGCTAACGACATTATTGAATTTACTTTAACATTAGATGCTGCAGGTGCTCAAGATCCAGTAACAGTTAATTATTCAGTGAGCGATGGTACAACTACTGATAGTCGTAGTGAAGATGTAACATTCTCTGGGCTAAGTGGAACATTAAATGTTGCGATTGATAATTTCTTTGTGAATACTGATGGTTCGAATAAAACGTTCACAATTACATTAACATCGGCAACTGATGCTGATAGCAATGCTCTGGATATTCATGCCACAAATAAAACAGCTACCATCTCAGTGCACTCAAAACCAACAATTACTTTCTAATAAATAAACATGAAAAAGGCCGGTTTCGACCGGCCTTTCTTTTCAACAACACAGTGAGTCAGGGATAAGTCTGTTTTCGAAAGATCAGCATAGGTAATGCGCAAGAAAGTCCTTCTTTTTCTAAGTGCACTGTTTTTCCTGTGGGGAAACACTGCTTTTAGTCAAAGCACCGAAACGGTGTTTAATGGGACTGTGCGCTCATTTACCATCAATGGAAACATTAACTGGCAGTACAACTGGACACTGGAAAACCCGCAGGGAACCCAGATTACCCTAACATCTACTTCCATCCAAACTGAGGATATCACCTTTGACCAGTTGGGAACCTATATTTTGAGGGTTCAGGCCACAAATCAATTTGGCTGTTTGAGCGAATGGGTATCAAAAATGATCAATGTAATTGAAAATCCGGAGCCACTTGAGGCTGTTGATGACGATTACACGACGCTCCGAAATGAGCCTGTTTCGTTCTCTCCGTTTGCCAACGACCATGGGGTAACAAGCCAAACAACAAAGGATGTTCCGGTACAAACGGTACAGGGAGGAACGCTTCAGACAACCTCGGGGAATACTTATTTATATACTCCACCGGCCGGATTTGTTGGTGCCGATTCTTTCACTTACAGGTTGTGTACGGATAATACGAAGAATGATTGCAGCGAAGCTACTGTAACATTCACGGTTGTACTTCCTGGCACCGAATCTGAAAACCCGGTTGCTGTAAACGATATTAATTTGGGCTGGAGTGGCAAGATGGTATCAGGAAATGTCCTTGTTAACGACTTGTTTTACGATTCGGGAGAATTTGAATTGAAAGTCCTGAACATTCCACTGGAGTCGACAGGTAAATTGGCTTCTTTCAACAAAAAAACCGGAGCATATACTTTTACTCCTGCTGCCGGCTATTCCGGCGAAGCTGTATTTGAGTATCTTCTTTGCAAGACATTACCGAACGGACAAACTGCCTGCGATACAGCTTTGGTATCCATCCGGATACTTGATCCAACTGTTGCTGACCATGCTCCGGTGGCAAACTCGGACGCGTTTGTAACTTATACAAACCAGCCGGTTGACGCAAATTTCCTAATGAATGATTTTGATGTTGAGTCGGATGAGCTGACTATCCGGAAAGTTGATAGTTCATCGCTCTTGGGGAACCTGACCTGGAACGACGATGGCTCTTTCTCATATAAACCGGCAACCGGGTTTGTTGGAACAGAGCATTTCAACTATCAGTTGTGCGACGATCAGGGAAATTGTTCGTGGTCAACAGTGACCATCGATGTGTTGAATGACTATTTGTCCCGTGGTGGGGCGTTTGCTCCTGATCATGCCTATTATACAACGGGAATTCTGACCGGTCAGCTGTCTGCAATCTCAGGTCAGCCAGGCAATCAAACATTGGTTTTTCAGGCCTCATCAGCTTTGCTGCCAGAAAAAGGCACTGTTTCAATCCAGACTGACGGCACATTTGTTTATTCACCAAATCAGGGGGTAAAAGGAACTTTTGCTGATCGGTTTTCTTATCAGGTTTGCTCATCAGGCGAAGGGGCGGAATGTTCTGTTGCCACCGTGTACCTGGTTGGAAATGTTTATGATATTGAAATATATGCTGAAACAGTGGTTAAAACAGGCTCGTGTGTCCCTGTAGAACTGAGTGCTGTTGTCAGTGGTGGTTCAGGAAAACTTAGCTATCTCTGGTCGCCGGAAACTTTCCTCAGCGATGCGACTGTTCTGAACCCGGTTTTCACCCCTGGAGAATCAACGGATTACGAGTTAACAGTTACTGATGGATTAGGAAAAACTGCGTCAAAAACAATTCGGGTTGAAGTTGCAGCTAAGCCTCAGGTGGTTGTCGATCATCAACTATTTGTTAGTGGTTCTTCGGAGATGGTCATTCTGGATGCTTTGGAAAGTATTGGCGAGGATCTTTCATTTAACTGGTGGTCGGATCAAAGCGGGATTATTGTGTCGGGAGGTTCAACAGCCACGCCGCAGGTCAGGGGGATAGGAAAATATTATGTGCAGATCACCGACCTCTATGGCTGTTCTGCAATCGATTCGGTTAGTATTGGCCTATATATCCAGGTACAAGCTGTTAACGATACAACATCGACGTTGGTGAACACATCGGTTGATATTAATGTTTTGCGGAACGATATCCCGCAGGGAGACCTGAACCCCAAAACCATAACCATTGTGACACCTCCTGGTAATGGTGTGGCAACAATCACAACAGATTCGGTTATCACTTACATGCCAAACCAATACTATGTGGGGCAGGATAATTTTGTATATGCGGTTTGTAATTATTTCAATGAGTGTGATGAAGCCGTGGTACTTGTGATGATCCGGGATGAATCTCTGGTAGTACCGAATGCCTTTTCTCCCAACGGCGATGGTTATAATGACTATTTCGTCATAAAAGGGTTGGGTGGTTATGAGCGGGTCAGCTTCAAAGTATTTAACCGGTGGGGAGGCCTGGTTTACGAGTCTTCCAATTATGGGATTGGCGATGGAAAAGATGGATTTTGGGATGGGAAAGTAAATCGGGGTATCCGTGTTGGAAACGGTGATGTGCCACCAGGTACCTATTATTATATTTTGGATTTGGGTGGTGTAAACGAAAAATTAAGTGGTTTTATCTATCTGGATAGATAAGATCGGGATAAAGTGACATGGGAAAAAACTTTAAGATAGTCTGGTTTCAGCTTTTTATGATGGTAATGCTGGTCTTTACCGGGAAGGTTTATGCCCAGCAAGACCCAATGTACACGCAGTACATGAATAATATCCTGTCGGTTAATCCGGCTTATGCCGGCGTTGGCGAGATGTTGAATATGATGGTTGTTTCGCGTAACCAGTGGGTGGCTTTTGACGGTGCGCCTGTTACCCAGTCGTTTGTCATACACTCACCCATCACAAAGTATCGTATGGGAGTAGGCCTTTCTTTATTGAAGGATAAAATCGGTGTCATCTCACAAACCGGGGCTTATATCGATTACTCATACCGGATTCCTTTTGGGGAAAAGAGTTTTCTTTCTCTTGGGTTGAAGGGGGGCGTAAATTTTTACGAAGCTGGATTATCTGAACTATCAACGATTGATAGCAATGACCCGATCTTTGCAACCGATGTTACCCGGAATTTTTTACCGAACGTTGGTATTGGTTTGTTCCTTAATTCCGAACGTTTTTTTACGGGGCTTTCAATCCCCAAAATGATCCGAAATGAAATTAATAAAAATGAATATTCTTCGGAGTATATAAGTAAAGAGCAAATCCATTTGTTTTTTATGGCCGGTTATGTTTTTGATATAAACAGAATTATTAAATTTAAGCCGTACTTTTTAACAAAATACGTTCAAAATGCGCCATTGTCCGTTGATCTTTCAGCTCAATTATTGTTTTTCGATCGGTTATGGGTCGGGGCTATGTATCGTATCGGAGATGCTGTTGGAGGTTTGGTACAGATACAACTGTCGAACCAGTTGCGAGTAGGATACTCCTATGATGTGACTGCCTCTGAACTGAATACGTTTAACAATGGGACACATGAGGTGCTTGTGAGCTATGATTTTAACTTTGACCGTGGGAAAGTACGGTCTCCACGGTATTTTTAATTTGGACATTTCATGTGCAGGAAGATCATACAATTTATTTTAGTGATAGTAGTGACTGTCGTTATTGCAGTTCCGGCACAGGCACAGCAAAAAATTACGATCAAGCTGGCGGACAAAAGCTTTGAGGAGTTTGCATTTGTCGAAGCGATTGAATTGTATGAGTATGCTTATGAAAAAGATCCGGAGAATACCTACGTAATCAGGCGCCTGGCCGATGCAAACCGAAATATCGGCAACACCGAAGAAACCGAAAAGTGGTTGAAGATACTAATTGACAAGCGAGCTGATGAGCCCGAAGATTTATTCAATTACTCGCAGGCGCTAAAAAGTAACGGGAAATACCTTCAGGCTGAACAATGGCTGCAGGAATATGCTGACCTGAGGCCGGAAGACGGTCGCATCAATGTTCAACAGTCCCTTCTGGACTATATCGATTTTCTGAGTCGGGATTCCAGTAAGTACGAAATACGGTTGATCAATATCAACTCGGACGGATCGGAAATCGGCCCTGCTTTTTACCACGGGCAGGTTGTTTTCTCATCAACAAGCGGTCGTAATAGCCTGATTGTCCGGAAATATCGGTGGAATGAACTTCCTTACCTGGATTTGTATATTGGAGATAAGGCCCCTAACGGGGATATTTTGAATGTGAAGGATTTTGCCCCAAAACTTCGGACAAATTATCATGACGGCCCGGTAGCTTTTGACCAAAAGAACGATAAACTTTACCTGACCAGGAACAATGTGGGGAAAGGAAGGGTTGCCGCCGATAAAGATGGTGTGGTGAACCTGAAAATACTTTTGGGGGAGTTGAGGGACGATGATTGGGAATACCGCGGCGAATTTCCGTATAACAGCAATTCATATTCAACCGGACATCCGTCGATTGATCAGACCGGCAACGTCCTGTACTTTACTTCCGACAGACCGGGCGGTTATGGTGGTTCCGATCTCTATTTTTCTGTTTTTGCAAATGGTTACTGGAGTGACCCCATTAACCTTGGCCCCAAAGTGAATACCGAGGGAAATGAATCGTTCCCGTTTATCAGCAATGATGGTGTCCTGTATTTCTCATCTGACGGGCATGGCGGTATGGGGGGAATGGATATCTACTTTTCAGTTCCCGAAGGTGGTGTCTTTAATAAGATCGAAAATATGGGCTTTCCGGTAAACAGTCCAAAGGACGATTTTAGTTTTGTGCTCGACAGTACCGGAATGGATGGCTATTTTGCCTCGAACCGGATGGGCGGGAGAGGAAATGATGACATTTACCATTTAAGGATCAAATATATCCCGGTATTTATCCGGGGCGTGGTGAAAGACCGCGAGACCGGGGAGGTTTTGCCGGATACCCGCGTTTCAATTATAAATGAGTTTGCCGATACCATTCAGATCAGTACCACAAAAACGGATGGGCAGTTTGAGTTTGAAGTCAACAAAGGGCACGAATATATCATTCATGCACACAATGAATTGTACCTCGATAATGAGGTTGACATCCGCACAAATAAACTTCGGCCGAATGATGAAGCCTATGCTGAGGTATTGCTCGATTTTAACCCGGAATTTGATGATGGCTACCCGGAACCATTGATGATGGAGGAGGAAGATGGCGAACCATTGCAAATCCTTCAGATTGAATACATCGATTTTGAATTTGGGAATTCCGATATCCGGAAGAATGCGGCTCAAACCCTGGATGATTTGATTGCACTGATGCTACAGTTTCCCGAGATGGAGATACGAATTGAGTCGCATACGGATTCCCGCGGTGATGACCAGGAAAATCTTCTGATTTCGAAACGCAGGGCAAAAGCGGCATTCGAGTATATTATTTCTAAGGGGATTGATCCCATGCGGATCAGGTATGAAGGCTATGGCGAAACCCGTTTGCTGAATAAATGCGACGATGGGGTAGATTGCACCGAGGCCGAGCATGCCGTTAACCGGAGGACGATTGTTAAAGTTGTTCGCAAAGGGGAATACAAGGGCAAACGTGCAAAGCGGAGTATCTTTTACTTCTAGTTGTCTTTGACAACAGGTTTCACAATTTCAAAATAGAATATCACATTGTTAAGAATAAAAAATGTCATCCAAATTGCAGTATTTCTGTGTATTAACTCAAAATTGTAATTAATGATGAAAAATGTTGTAGCTATAACCAGGCAAATAGCAGACATCATTATGCTTGATTGTTCTTCCGAATATCTATTCAGATGATCTTTTGTCATTTCTTTTACCTCTTTGAAATACTCATGGTTGAAGAACCTTCCCTTACTTGGCAAATAGGTTATAACCATCAGTATATTTTGGGTAATATATATGCTACACACGCCAAGTAGAAAATATTGAAGGGCAATATCTATTTTGTCCATAATTGTAAATGCGTCTTCAATTTCACCATGCTGATAGATCGTAACTATATTATCAACTGCAAGAAGCATCATAACTATTGAACTCCAGATGCTCAGGGTCAATCTCACGGGTTTTGTCAACTCGATCTTTGTAAAAGCATTGGCTGCCGAGAAAGCGGTAAGTAGAATACCAATGATTATTAGCGTTTTCAAAAATGATGACGAACTATTGTAATAAGCATGATCAATCAGCCAGTAAACAAAACCCGCAGATAGGATTAAGGTGTTGGCTTCCGAAAGCCTGGGGATTAATTTGGTTTTATTGAGGTAAATAGATATGATTATGAAGAAAAGAAGGAAAGTATATGGCCAAATAAATATATGACTGTCAATGGAATAGTTTGATTCGTGTTTGCCGGGGATGAATGCAAAGAAGCTAAGTATAAACGCAAGAAACACATTGAAGAACACTGTTGACCATTTAGGGGTAAGTCTTTTATTTTCAATAAGTGCTCCAACAATCACGGCGATTGAACTGAGTGGAATTAATCTGTTCCCGGATATCGAAATTTTGTAGATAGCATATAAAAACAAAGGGAGCAATAAAAAACCACAAATGATTAGTACTGGTTTTAAATCAATCCCTGAATTCGATCTCTTTTTACCCTTCATTATCTACCTTCTATGCGTTGTGTCGATAAAGATATTGAGTTAAAATAATAAGGTAAATCCAAAAGTAGAAGCAATTCCTTTTATTTTGTCTTTCGCATCCTGATCATAGTAAGTTTTGTAAGATGTTGACCCGATGCCATATGAGAGCCCAAGCTCGAAGAAAACATGATCCGATACCGAGATGCTCAAACCTCCACCCATGTCAAAAGAAGTTATGGAATAATCAAACTTTTCATCGGCATAATAAGTGTCCATTTTTTCTACTTTCTTCCCAAAGCCGACACTTGTTTGAATAAATGGCTGCACTGTTTTGTTCCCAAAATAATACCTGGCAAAGGGGCCGACTGCCAATGTACTGGAGCTAATTTTGTCGTCATTTTCCTTTTCGGTTGATTGTGACCACATTATCTCAATCCCTGCTGCAAAATTGTTCATCAAAAAATATCCAACTTGAGGAGTAAATTCAAAGGTGGAATACTTGGTTTTGTCAGATTCATAGTCTCCTACTGTTGTTTGATTATTTAGGAAGCTAAAGTTGAGATTGCTGGAGGCTCCAATAAGAAGTTTCCCTTTTTCGGTTTGACCATACGAGGCAAGCATCATGCCTACAAGTAGGATAGTTAAGATCGATCTTTTCATAAATCAGAAGCTAATTTTAGTTTGTGTAACCACGAGGTTAAATTATTACAGGTATGAACCATGCCAAAATTATCACAAAACAATGAATTATCATATAGTATGTTAAAGTGATTTATCTAATTTTTTAACCACCTGATTTGTCATTATCCCGGAAGATTGAAATGCAGTAAAAAACAAAAGCCTGCAAAATCTTGCAAGCTTTTCAGTTGACCTGCCAGGGCTCGAACCTGGACTCTTCAGGACCAGAATCTGACGTGTTGCCAGTTACACCACAGGTCAGTTTTCAGTGCACAAATATAATTAATCGATAGATTTCGAGGTATTCCGAAAAAGTAAATCTTCCGGGAGTATCGAAAATATATTCAGTAACAGACTCAGAAAACAAAAGCCCGCAAAATTTGCGAGCTTTTCTGTTGACCCGCCAGGGCTCGAACCTGGACTCTTCTGAACCAAAATCAGACGTGTTGCCAATTACACCACGGGTCAATCATTCATGTCTTTTCTTTAAAGACAGCGGCAAAAGTATAAAATTTTTCGATTCGCCAAATCAATTTTTTTCAAAAAAATAAGCAAAAAAACGCAGGGCTAAAGGTTGATCTTGAATATGAAGCAGATAATTTCCGAATTCTGCTTCTGATGAGGGTAATTTTCAAATAGCATCAACGATATAATTTGCCCAGAAGGCGTTTCCCTCTTGACTTAATCCCGGCAGTAGGGTGGATTTCCATTTCATGTTCGATTATTTGGATCAACTCTGGTTTTAACCCGGGCTCAATTTCTGAAATCTCGAAGAGAATTTGCATGGCATGTACCCTGATTGCAACCGGGAACGAAGCATTGGTAAACGTATCGAGGCAAAAATTGAATAGAAAGTCTATCGAATCAGCCGGAAGGGGATATTGGCTGATGAGTTTGAGATAATGCCGAAGCTTACTTTGGTTGTCCGTCCTTTTTAGTTCCTGAATGAACCGGGGCACCAGGGTTTGCACAAGTTCCGGCGATTGATCGGCCAGTTTATCGATGAGGTAGGCCGCCCGCCAAAATTCTTTCCGGGAATCGTCGAAGGCAACGTCGGCCAATACCTCCAGTTCTTCCGGATTTTTACTGATCAGCTTCATGTACCCGTTCAGGTTTTCCCAGGTTGAAATGATTGTGATAACGTCTTCCCTGTTCATTTGGAATTTTTTCCCATAAAAATATAATTTTAGCAGGTGAACCGAAGCTTTTGTTTATGATTGATGTTTGTTGTGCCTTAATTTTTCACGAAAAACGGTTACTGGCCGTACAGCGGCCGTTAAAATCGGATCATCCGCTGCAATGGGAATTGCCCGGTGGAAAAGTCGAAGCAGATGAAGATTTTGAAGCTTGCATTATCCGGGAGATTCAGGAAGAATTGCATATCGCGGTTTGGCCTGAGGCCAGGCTGAAAAGTGTCACGCATCAATATCCTTCAAAATCAATACACTTAATTCCGTTTGTTTGCAGGAAACTCAGCGGGGAGCTTCACCTTGCCGAACACGAATCGATGACGTGGGTTGGTGCAGATGAACTGACAACAATAAACTGGCAGGATGCCGATCAAAAGCTAATTCGGGAGAACGAAGACCAAATTTTACATTGGCTTGGGAAAGATGATGGCAAAAGTTGAAAAAACCAGCGCCCAGCCAACAATGGATAGCATCATGTAGGCAAGCACGTTTTTTCTTTTGGGGTAGTATTTATTCAACAGGAACGCGCCCAGCGGGATGCTCAGCAAAACCGGGGTAGTAATGATGATTCCCCACAATCCGTAGCTTTGCTTCAATTTGGCAATTGTCCTGTTCTTTTTGCTGAAGGTGGCCTTCTTTTTCCCTTCCTCTTTCTTTATAAGATGGCACAAATCCAGCTTCACCCATTTTTTGATGGAGCAGAAAATAGAAGCATGGTTTTTATCGTAAAAACGGATGATAACTCCACTGAAGTAGTAGAAGAATATAAAACCGGTTATTCCTCCGATTGTAACAGCAGTAATTGTTTGAGTGTAGTTGAGGCCGATGAGAAGGCCGTAAGGAAACGTGATGAAATACTTTACAGTAGCAAGCAGAAACACATTTATTAACTTCAGAATACTAATCACACTCATACCAATCCTCCCCAGACTTGAAAATTAACGAGGACAAAGTTGATGAAATAAAACGATAACTAATTGATTTATAATTCGATTTTAAAGTTTATTAACGTTTTTTATAGATTGGATTTACATTGAAGGCGGCTACGCGCTATAAATGGCAGGACATTCTTTATTTTTGCCCGATCCTTAAACGACAATTGAAATGAGCAATACAAAAGAATGGTTCGATAGCAAGCTCTGGGCTGAAGGTTTTTCGGTTCAGGCACATGAATCGGTTAATGTTGATGAGTTTTTCAAACAATACCATGCCTGTCCCGAGGTGTGGAAGGCCGTTTTTGAGTTTATGAAACAGGATTTATCCGGTCTTGAGGTTGGCAAATATCCGTTGGCAGGCGAACAGGCTTTTGCCATGATTTCGGAGTACCAGACAAAACAGCCGGAAAATGCCAAATGGGAGGCTCACAAGAAATACATCGATTTGCAGTATTTAATCTCGGGCGAAGAAAAGATGGGGTTGTTGTCTCTCGAAAAAGCAGTTGATGCACAGGAATACAATGAAACGAAAGACTTGATCTTCTACGGCGCAAATGATGGCGATTATTACCTGGCCAACCCGGATGTGTTTTTCTTGTTTTTTCCTACGGATGTTCATCGGCCATCAATGCAAACTGATGAATCGAAACCGGTAAAAAAGGTTGTGATAAAAATTGCCGTTGCAGGGTAGGACGTTGGTTTTGTAGATACAGAAAAAGGGCAGGAGCTGACTTGCCTGGGAAACAATCTTCAACCGAAATCCGGGCTGGCGGTCACTTTATGGGTGGAAGGAAAAGTTCGCCTTCAGTTGCATCCTGAGCTGCAAGAATTTGTTTCAGGACTTTTTTGGTGATGTTGGGATAGGCAATTTGAAGGGACGAAGCATCATTCAACCATTTTTCTAATTTGGCTTCCTGGTTTTTTAGTTCATCCAATACAGTTATTCCCATGCTTTGAAGGAAGGCTGCATTGCAGGCTTGTTCGTACTGGTTTTTCATTGGGACAACACAAAGCTTTTTGCCCATGAAAATTGCCTCGGCAGGGGTCTCGAAACCTGCTGTGCACAAGATTCCTTTGCAGTTGATGAAAGATTGGCTAAACCCTTCGAGCGAAACCGGTTTGAAATGGATGTTCCCGGATTGGTAGTTTTTTTTGCTGTGTTTCGAAAATACTTCCCAGTTAATATGCGGGTAGGCTGAAAGGGCGCCTTCAATCTCTTCGTTACTGTAAGCAGGCAGGTAAACCGTATAATGGCCGTTGTTTTTAGGAACCGCATTTCGGATTGCGGAACGGATGACCGGTGTGAAATTCTGTTCATCAAGTGCTTTGAAGTGGAAACCATATTTGGTTGTTGCCGGTGCATAATGTTTCAGGATGAACTGTCCCATCAGGTCTGTTTTTTCAGGCCGGGGCGACTTGGCGTGCAAAACCGCATTCTGATGGCTTAGCCCGATACATTTCTTCCCTCTCAACCGGCAGGCCCATGCTGTAACAGGTTCAAAGTCGCACAAAACCAAATCGTATTTCTTCACCGGAAGCATTATGATATCGTGCAGAAAACGGAAAAGCTTGAGCTTTTTTAGTGTACCGGAAATGCTGACCCCGCCGTTTTGCCCGAATATGAAGCTCATCCCGTAAAGTTTGTAATCGATTTTAAATGGTAACTGAATATCGCCCTGGATACCACTGACCAGAACATCGGTTTCGCCAATTTCCCTGAGGAGCGGAACAATGTCGGTCGCACGTGCCAAATGGCCGTTCCCGGTTCCCTGTATCGCGTATAGTATTTTCATCCGGTTAACTTTCGTCATAAAATATTGGCAATAGCCAGTTCGCGGAAAAGCGATTGGTACAGTTGTTTTTTGTCGGGGATGTCGGTATCATCTTTCATCGAATCTTCCTGGTCGTCGGTGTAGTGGATCAGGCTCCATTTCCCGTTGCAGTATTCGGCTGCCGTGAAATGCTCAACCCAGTCGCCGCAGTTGATGTACCTGGCTGTGCCATGTTCATTCAATATTTGTTTGTCTTTAGGAACATGGGTATGGCCACAAATTACAGTGCTGTAACCTCGCTCGGTTGCAACTTTTCCCACCGCGTGTTCAAATTTTGTGAGTTGGGTGCTGTCCTTTTGCAATCGCTGTTTGATACTCTTGTAGAGGATTACTTCCTTCACCCCGAATGGACGAAGTAGGGCATTGATGGCCTTGTTCAGCATGGTAAGTGCGCCGTAAGTTGCCGCACCAAGTTTTGCCAGCCACTTTGCCTGATGAATGATGTGATCAAAAATATCACCATGAAAAATCCACGTTTTTTCGCCGTCAAGTTCGAGGATGAGTTGGTTGACAATTTTCAGGTTGCCAATTTGTGTTTGGTTGAACTTTCGCAGAAACTCATCGTGATTTCCGGTGATGTAGAAAATATGTACACCCTTTTCGAGCATTTTGATTAAATGCCTGACAACTTTTAAGTGTGGTTTTGGGAAATAATTCCTGCTAAAACGCCACGAATCAATAATGTCGCCATTTAAAACAAGAATATCAGGGTTGATGGATTTGAGGTACTTCAATACCACTTTTGCTTTGCAGGCATGGGTGGCAAGATGCAAATCGGATATGACAGATACTTCCGGCTTTCTCGCTTTCATATTCACATAACTTATTGGAACCGAAGATGTGGCATTTTGCCGGCTTGGCAGTTATGCGAAAATCAAGAAAAGGATATGAAAACCTAATAGGTTCTTCTAGTTTTGTAAACTATATCTGAAATCGTAAACCAAATATGAAGTTAACAGGCGTTTTATTGCTTCTTCTTGTAATGATGTCGTGCGGAAAGCCAAAGCTCCCGGTTGTCACAATCGAAACAGTGTTGGGAAATATTGAAGTTGAACTTTACCCGGACCAGTCGCCGGTGACTGTGGCAAACTTTCTGAAACTGGTTGACGACGGTGTTTACGAAGGTGCCTCTTTTTACCGGGTTGTTCGGCCAGATAATCAACCCCGTAATAAGGTAAAGATTGAAGTGATCCAGGGCGGGTTGAAGGAAGATAGCCTGATTGACCGTTTTGAGCCAATTGTGCATGAAACCACTGAAATGACCGGCATCAAACATTTGGATGGCGTAATTAGCATGGCGCGCAATGAACCCGGAACGGCATCGACCGAATTTTTTATTTGTGTTGGCGATCAGCCGGAATTGGATTTTGGCGGAAAGCGAAATCCTGACGGACAGGGGTTTGCAGCTTTTGGCAAGGTGCTTCATGGGATGGACGTGGTGCGTAAAATCCAGCAAGGTGAAGATGACGGACAGATGCTAAAAACGGAAATCGAGATTAAGCGGATTGTCAAAAGATAGCTCAGGCGCTGTTCCAAAAGTGAACTTTAAAAATGATCTACTTACATTTTGAAAGTTTATGCCTGAAGGGCATACTTAATTCAGCCCAAGGCAATGCCTTGGGTATTTAATATTCGGCATAAACAACGGGCTGAAAGCCCAGCTTAAATAACAAAAATTGATTAAGTTGTCCTTGCAGGACGTAGGATTTCCCTTTTGGGGCTTTTGTCCCAACGCGTCACTTCGTTTTGCATTGGGCTGAATTCAACTGGGCTTTCAGCCCGACTTCCTGTAATTTGCTTACGAATTATAAATATAAAAAGTAAGAGGCTGACTTTTAGGACAACCTCTTTATAAATTGATTGAGAAACAAAAAAGGGCAACCGGTAAAAACCGGCCGCCCATTTTATTATTATGGTTTCGTGTAATTAATGTTCATCTTCAACAAAACCGGTTTTGCGGTGCCCCACCGCCTGGTAAACCACGCCGGGTTCGTTGCTCAATTCAATTTCAAATGAAATCTTATCGGTAACAACACCCGAGGTTGATACGGCCGCGCCTTTTTCAATTTTACCATTGGTAATATTCACCGTATTATCGGAGCTGATATTGTCGAGGCTGCTTCCTTCAAAAGTGAGGTTGGAAATATTCACCGGACACTTAACTTTTACGTCCATCCAGTTTCCTTTGTCCCATATCCACATTTCGGTGGCAACATCAGCAGCGGTATTAAAGGTCAGTACTTTCAGGTAGCCGGTCTCATAATCTGTCTTCGAGAATTTGACCCACCATTCACCGGCAGCGTCTACTGTCTGAGAATTAATTTGTTCGTAGTCTTCTTTTTTATCGCATGAAGAAAGCACCACTCCCAACGCGACAAATAGATATATCAGATATTTCTTCATAACTGTAATTTTATTGAAGGGTTAATTGAACATCGAATGAGAAAGCGTAATCAACCAGGGTTTGGGTGAACGTGATGACATTTGTGGCTTCATTAAATGCAAAATTGCTAATTACCACTGGTCCAAAACCACTGTTCCCAAGTTCTGATCTTACACTACCGTCTTCGCTAATTACTAAAATAGCCGGAGCAGCATATTCAGGGCCATAACCAACAAACTGGTCGTAATAGCCTCCAAGTAAGTCACTAATCTGATATACCCCCGGTGCCAATTTCTTGATTTCAACATCTCCGCCAGCTCTTCCTACCCGGATTCCGTCGTAGGTGCCCTCAGGGATTTCAAATACATCATACCCGGTAAAACTTACAATGCTTACTTTACGGCTGATAAAGAAGTTATAACCTTCTGAATTCTTAACCATATACTGTAACTTATAAGTGCCGGTAACATCTACGTTTACCTCATTCAGTACCTCATAGGTAAGCTCTGTCGTATCTCCGTTGGCAATTTCCATGGCATGGATACCCGGCTCGACATACGGAGTCCCTTTGAACAGGACAATCGGGTTGCCTCCGATAAGTTCCATGACCGGTGCAGGTGTTTCTTTGGTGATGTTGCTTTCATAATCCTTTTCGCATGCAGAAAGGAACAGAAGGCCAATCACGGCAATAAAAATATATTTTGAAAGTCTCATGTCTCTAATTTTTAGTTTTTCCACCATACTTTTTGTAAAATCACATCGGCATCACTTAATGCTTTGTATTCTGCCGCATTTGAATTGAAGTTCAGCTCACTGTCTGCGTAAGGGAACCTGCGGGGCAATATTCCTCCGGTTGTACCTTTTTTACTGTAAATAAGTGTGCCGGGAATGTAATTGTCAGGTAATGTATAACCTTCGGCAATTTGGTCACTTATTGCAGATTCTTCAGGATAACCTGTTCTTACACGTTCGATATGTGATTCGAGTCCACGGCCACCATCGGCCGCATCGACCCACTTCTGCATGATGATTGCCTTCAGTTGCTCCTGGAACCCGGTTGACGGGAACGCGTAAGCACCGGACAGCAAGTCGCCGATATCGGCTCCCATACGATCGAAAGATGCAGCAACGCCACTTTCGTAAAATTCCTGTGCTTTGGTTGTATTGCCTAGTCTCAGATATGCTTCGGCAATCAGTAATTCAGATTCGGCATAAGTCATCCAGTAAACAGGCATTTCTGGCTCAAGAACAGGAGATGCAATTAAGTTTGGAGCTTCAAACTCAGTAGATGGCACATTGTAGGAACCCGGTACCAACCCGTAAAAATTACCGGCAACGGGAACAAACAAACTTTCAATCCGGGTATCTCCATTTTCTTCCAGGTATGAAGTAAATGTTGCACAGGCTTTCAGGTTGTTTGTTGTATTCAATTGCCTTTGGTCACTTTCGTATAATGGATTTGATTTACTGTCAGCATCTTCAAAGTTTGTAACAGCAACATCTTTGTCCAGCAGGTAGATGTTTTCGGCTTCCATATCGGCGATAAGGTTTGTAATCTCGGTTGTGGCAAACGATGAGTTGGCATCGAACTGTCTCAACAATATTCGCAAGCGCAATGAATTGGCAAATGCTTTCCAATCTTCAATCTCACCTTCAAAAATGATGTCGTTTGCTTCATAAAGTTCAGGCACGAAAGAAGAGAAATCTTTATCTAAAGCATCAACCAGTAACGCATAAATGGCTGCGTAAACATCTTCTCCGCTATCGATAACCGGATTTAATTTCTCCGAACCAAGGAATGCTTCAGTGTAGGGAACGTTTCCGTACATGTCGACTAAATACTGGAAGCCGTAAGCTTTTATAATAGCACCCATCAGATAAGCTCCCCAGTTTTCATTTGCTTCAACTTTCTTCAGGAAGATTTCATTGTCGCTTAATCCATCGACAAACATGGCACGGTACGAACGATCGATTACATTGGTGTTGCTACTTATCGCATATGACTCGTAAATCTTATATTGCGATGATGTATTATTTTGCGCCCAGTGTTGTGACCAGAAAGAGCCAATCAGTCCCCAATCGGCTGCCCATACATTCGTAACGGCCGCAATCGATGAGGTTAGCAACAATTCATCCGAAACATCAGTTGGGTAGTTGGGATTTTCATTTATGTCCAGAAAATTATCGCATGAGGATAATAGCAGGACTAAGCTTAATATTATAGATAACTTTTTCATACTATTCATCATTTAAAAGGTTAAGTCTAATTTTACGCCATATGTTCTTACTCCAGGTGCACCGTTAAACTCACCAAACAATCCCTCTATGTCATTGTCCCAGGTTGTTGTTTCAGGGTCGACATAACTGTTTTTAGCAGGAGTCCATAAAAACAAGTTCCTTCCGAATACGGAAACATTGGCCGATGACAAGAATGTTTTGCTAAGCATCGTTTTGTTAAATCGATACGAAAAAGAAACCTCTCTGAGTTTTATAAATGTTCGCGGAATGAGCCTTGAAACCTCAAACGGCTTATTTGTGTTTTGCGAATAATATTCGTGCCAGTTATCAACAACAGGAGTTGTGTTTTCCTGATAACCTGTGATATTCCCTTCGGTGTCTTTTACTTCGGTAACTGTATTTGGAATGACCCACGGACGTCTGTCGTTGGTGGTTGATTGCTCGTTGTTTCCCGACCAGTATGTCGCAGCAGCTGTATTGGAATACATCAAACCTCCCTGTTGGTAATCAATCAGGAACGAAAGTTTAAATCCCTTGTATGAGATGTTGTTTGTAAACGACATGTTGAAATCGGGGACTGATGAACCAGCAAGGATTTTATCTCCTTCAACCGGTAACCCGTTGTCTCCCACAATTATTTTTCCATCCGGTGAATATTTGAAGTCAGGTATCCGGTACATACCTAATTGTTCTCCGGGAATGGCCACAAATTCGGTTTCGTAAGCCGAGTTTATCAGATATTCCGAAACACCCAGTTCTTCCGATAATTCGTCGAGTACCATGTTGGCTTTATTGTACAAATAGATAAAGTCCCAGGTGAAATTATTGGTTTTAACAGGTGTAACATTCACCATTAACTCAATCCCATCGTTGGTGATCTGTCCAAGGTTTGAGGTAATTTCGCGGTATCCTGACGAGGCAGCGATGTTGGCAAGCATGATCAGATCGGTCGTTGTTTTCTTGTAATAAGCCAGGTCAACTCCGATTCGGTTTGAAAAGAACCTTAAATCAGTACCGATTTCAAATTCTTTTGAAATTTCAGGTTTAAGATTTGGGTTGCCCAAACGACGATATTTTTCATATGCCGGAACTCCGCCAACAGGATAATTTGTTGAACCAAATCCTCCCGCGCGTAAAATTGAAGGTCTGTATATTTCTGACGTCATAAACGGGGCAGCATCGTTTCCGGCAAGTGCGTAACTGATTCTCAGTTTCCCGTATGAAAGAGTTGTGTTCTCAGGCATCAGGTCAGAAAAGATGAAGCCCATTGTTGCTCCGGGATAGAAAAAGGAATTGTTTCCGATTGGAAGTGTTGATGACCAGTCGTTACGCGCTTGCAGGTTCAGGAATAAGTAGTCATTGAATTCCAGTCCCAATTGGCCAAATAAGCCAACAAGTCTCCGTTTGTATTCGTTGGTGTAAACTTCAGCCGAACCGCTGATGTTGCCCACATTGTAGTACCCAGGTACCACAAGTCCTTTCGATACAATATTTACCCGTTTGAATGAACGTTGGTTGATGTTGTTCCCAACGAGTAGATTGTATTTCAGGTTTCCACCGAATAATTCAACTTCGTTTTTGTAGTTAATGACCAGGTCCGTGTTCAATTGTGTCTGATATCTTCCTTCCTCTTTTACAGCTCCGGCCACATCATTAATTGTTCCATCGTTGTTTGATCCTGGTGTAACCTTGGCAACAGCACCATGAACCTTTGAAAACAGGGAGTAGGTGTCAATCCCACCGGTAAACGAAACACTTAATCCTTCAAGGATATCCTGGGTAACATTAAGGTTTCCGATTACCCGGTTTTGATTTGCTTTTGCCCCGGTTTCGTTTATGGTGAAATAAGGGTTTTGAGCATATCCGTTGTAGTAGTTGTCCAGGTTATTGAACCTGTAATTGTAATCCCTGTAATCGGGCAAATAATGGTTGACTGGCTGGTACAAAATGTCGGAATAAATTACGGCACCTGTTCCTGCGTCATCTCCCTGTCCGGTTGGAATTGTTTTTTGTACCCGGTTGATGTAGGTCATCCCGAAATTGAACTTTGTTTTCTCGGTTCCGCCGTTTCCTTTAAAAGTCAGCGTGTTTCGGTCCAGTACGTCTACATTGCCCGGGAGAACCCCATCGTTTGATGAATTGGTAACCGAGGCATACCATCCCATAACATTGTTCCCACCGGATACGGCAACTGTGTTGTTTAATGAATAACCGTATTCATAAACATCGCGGATTCCATTCTTTTTGTAAGAGAACGGGGCAACTTGTTGAACATTATCAACAACATAACCGGTAAGCCGGTCTTTGCCATCCATTACCGGCCCCCAGCTACCATTTTCTTTCGAATCGTATGTGCCGCTCCATCCCTGTCCGAATTTCTGTTGAAAATATGGAAGTCGCCCAACTTCCGTAAATGCTGAGGAACTTGAAATATTGACGACCAAGTCCTTATTTTTTGCCCCTTTTTTCGTGGTAATCATTATTACACCGTTTGCCGCTCTTGAACCGTACAGGTTTGATGCAGCAGCGCCTTTTAGTACGGAAATTGTTTCGATATCTGCCGGGTTAATATCGGCGGCAGAGTTACCAAAGTCAACTTTGGCGTTTACATTCATCGAATTTTCGGTGGCATTTCCGCTGGTATACGAGTTGTTGATTGGAACACCATCAACCACGTAAAGGGGCTGGTTACTGCCCGTAATGGAGGAAAGTCCGCGGACAATCACCCTTGTTGAGGCACCGGGAGCGCCAGAGCCTGCAGAGATGGATACCCCTGATACTTTGCCCTGTAACGCTTTGGTTGCATCATCATTTCCTACATTACCAAAATCTTCACCTTTAAATTCGCTCACGGAATAACCGAGCGCTTTTTTCTCTCTTTTGATCCCCATCGCGGTAACAACCACCTCGTCAACACCAATGGTTTCATTTTCCATTTCCACGCTGTAGGTCGTTTGGTCAGTCAGCCTGACCTCAACAGTCTTCATCCCTACAAATGAGAATAAGAGAGATTCTGAATTAGGAGGAACATTCAAGGAGAAGTTCCCTTCAATGTCGGTAATTGTCCCCAGGGTTGTGCCCTTGATACCGACTGTGACTCCCGGGATCGGCAAGCCATCTTCTTTTGAGATGACATTACCCGTAATCCTTTTGGCTTGGGACATTGCCAGCTGGCTAACACCCAGAAGGATTAGAAATACTAGTAATAATCTTCTTTTCATAGATAAATGTTTAAGAATGTTATGAAAATCACACAGCAAATGATTTTATGTTTCAAAACGGAAGTGGGCTTTCAATTAACTGGCAACCGGATGAATAGGCGATATGCACGAAGACATTATTTCCCCGATAGAATCTGGCTAAGTTTTATGATATACCCTTTTTTCCCCCAGTGATTACAAAATGTGGTGCAACCACGAAATTCAAACCTATCTAAAAAAGAGGTATTGATTTTTTTTTATCAATGTGTGGGAATTTCCGGCGGGTGAAACGGGGCTAATTCGGGGAAAAGCGCTTTGTTTGTTGTTTTTGTGTTGTTTGTGGGAAGTTGTCCGTCGTTGATTGACCGTATTCGATATTTATTGTAAAAGAGCAAGGTTTTATGAACAAATTGGTGAGTTATGTCACCTTTTGACGGAGCAGGAACTGGATCGCTGAATTACTTCCAACTTGTCAATCTACTTCAAATAGTGATTTAATGCGCTAAGCGGATTACCCGCTAAGTGCATGACGGATAACGCTTGAATTAGCGATGACTGGAGAGGTGAATTTTGCCCAGCGAATGACGGAGTGGTTCTTTTTGTTTCTGCTGTCTTGACCCCTCTGTCTCCGCAAGCGGAGCCATCTCCCCTTGGCAGGGGAGAAAACGCTTCGAGCAAGCGGTGGAGCGTTTTTTCTATTAGCACGCACCTAATGGCTGATGACCAATTAACCAATCACCTGTAATTTTTGAGAAAGTTTGTGTTCCCCTAGCATTCTTTGCGGTTAAAAAAAGGCTGTAAATGAAAAAAGCCCGCCAGTGGGGGCTGGGGGCTTCGAAGTATTTTGCACACTGTCCGATTGTAAATAATTAATTTGATGCTGTTTAAATTATTTCTATGAAAAAAATCGCAGGTGCAGTTCGATTGTAATAATCGGAATCAAACCTAAAAAATTATATCGGAATGAGTAAAACCTTTCAATCAACAACTGCTTTTTGTAGGTAAAGGGAGGTTTACTTTAATAATTCGCAAAATTTCCGGTTTGTTGCTGTAATGATGTCGTTCACCCTTCAATATGTTCCTTTCATGTTATTTTTTGCGGTTGTTTCGGCATGATCTGTTCCTATCTTTTCATAGGAGTTGTTAAAATCGGATAGTTTGAAACACCGCCTGATGTGTGTTTAGTCATACCCTCACTCGCAGTGAGGGCATGACTTGGCGAAATGTTGGCTTGCCGGCGTTGACAGGAGATCGGGAAGAAAAAATAGTCTGCCCCAGCATTTTTTTTAAACAAGCTGCTGGAATGCTTGTTTATATGTTCGATTGAGCACCAAACGGTACTTGATCCCGGGTTGACAGGCCTGGCTGAATGCAATAAGAAAGGGATATTGGAGATACTTCCCGTTCCATGAAAAGGGTTCAGAATTAAAAAATAAAAACTAAAAAATTATCGAATGAAAGAAACAACCGGAAAGATCACCTTTTTAGGTAATCCATTGACTTTGTTGGGAGACGAGGTTAAAGTAGGGGACAAAGCGCCCGATTTTACTGTTTTGAGTGCAGGGTTGGAGCCTGTGAAACTGTCGGATTATGACGGAAAAGTTCGGGTATTGGCAATTTACCCTTCAATTGACACGGGTGTTTGCCAGGCGCAAAACCGGAGATTTAACGCTGAAGCATCCAGTCTGGGTGATGCGGTGATTTTGTCTATTTCGTGTGACTTGCCATTTGCCCAAAGTCGTTTTTGTGCTGCCGAAGGTTTGGACAAAGTAGTGACTTTATCTGACCACAAGGATGTTGACTTTGGCACAAAGTATGGCTTCCTGATCAAAGAACTCCGTCTTTTGTCAAGGGGAACAGTGGTTATTGATAAAGAAGGCACCGTAAAATATGTTGAATTTGTGCCGGAAGTAACAACTGAACCGGATTATGACTCTGCGCTTAAAGTTGTAAAGGAATTATTGTAACTAAGGTTAGTGAATCAAGATAAAGCAGGCCGTCTTTCCGTTGGGAAGCAGCCTGTTTTTGTTTGTGCCTGCAATTAGAAATATTGTTTCTTCACGTAAGGTCTTCGGTAAAAGTCAAATTCATAAACCACCCTGAATTCATGGGTTCCGATTTGATACTTCCAGATTTCGCGGCCAAATGGTAATTCAATGGCATAACCAAACCGGATATTCCGCATCATCACGAACTGGCTCACCAGGGCGACTGTATTGTTGGTCCGGTACATGGCACCTAACCAGAATTTGTCATGGAACATGAAATTGGCAGCAAAGTCGGCCTGTAACCGGTAGCCCAGTGCCCCTTTGACCATAATGGTTGGCTTAAACCTGATTTGTCGTTGTCTGCCAAAAAAGTAGCCACCAAGTAAATAGGCATATCTGAGTTCGGACAATGATGAATAATTGTTCCGGTTAGCCTGGAAATTGTTCTCAATGATCTGCGGGATTGACAGCCCAATGTAAAAGTCGCGGGAATATACAAGTGCCCCAATTCCCCAGTTTACCATGAAATTAATGTCCACGTCATTCTGGAACATAGGATCGGGAATGCCGTCCGGATAGAGCGCATATTTGGTAAGCAGGTTGTCGTAATTCATGACACCGGCTTTCATTCCTAAACGCAGGTTTGTTTGCCAGTCGAGCCTTACCTGGTACGAATAATCAAACGCGACAGTCAGCCTGGTTTCATATCCAAATCGTTCATTTATAATATTTAGACCAAGACCATTGTTTTCATTCTTAACTGGTGTGTAAAATACCACTGAGTTCGTTAACGGGGCTTTGTCCTGCCCGACATAATACCGTCGAGTGAAAACCTGTATCCCAACTCTTTCCCACATACCGGCATAGGCGGGGTTGATGGTTTGCATACCATTCATATATTGGGTGAAAACCGGGTCGGTCAGCTGGGCTTCCGTTTTGTAAAAACATGAAATAGCCATTACTGTCAAAACAGCTCTGACAATAATGGAGACGTATTTTATGTTTTTGATGCAGCTCATTTTTCTCTCACAAAATTAGTATGAAACCATCACAAATCCCCGTTCAAGTTCACCATTCCCTTTATCCAGAATATACATGTAAACACCAGGAATAACTTTATGCTCCGGGTTTTGGTGGTGCATTATTGTTTCGCCATTCCACCAGGCATCTTCAAAACGTTGCCAGTGTTCCAGGTTCCCGTAATATTCTTTTTCATACAGCTTGTAACCCCAACGGTCGAAGATCATCATTTTCGCATCCGGGAAGTTTTTGATACAATAGATCTGGAAGTAATCATGTACCCCGTCCCCGTCAGGAGAGAATCCTTCAGGTATAAACATCGTACATTCTCCCTGATAATCCAAATATTCCGGGTGTCCATCGAAATCAAGGTCATCGTTGTAATACAAACCGTCGTTGTTTAAATCCTCATATTTCGTCGGGATCATGTCATCGTCGTCGTCCGTGTCGCGCCAGTCGCGTATACCGTCGCCGTCAAAATCCTGTAACTGAGGATTGGTTCCGTACGGATCGTTTAGGTCAGTATCATTGAACCCACCATAGAAATGGTCAAACGCGTTGTCCAATCCATCGCCGTCGTCATCAGCGCCGGTTGGCGTTACTTCGGCAATACCTTTGGCTCCCTGGTCAAATCCTTCAATATAGTCAGGTACGTTATCGTCATCAGAATCCAGGTCAACGTAGTCAGGCTGGCCGTCACGGTCAGTGTCAACCGGGTCTATTCCAAGGAAACCACCTTGTTCGTAGATATCATCCAGCCCGTTGTTGTTATTATCTATTCCACTTGGCGGTATGTAATGGTGCTCGGCCTGAGCTTCAATATTGTCAGGTATTCCATCGCCATCAGCGTCAATATCCAGGCTGTCGGGTATTCCGTCCCCGTCGGTGTCGATAGTCCTGTCGCCTTCAACAATATCAATGATACCATCATTATCGTCGTCAATATCGTCGATATCGGGGATGTTGTCACAGTCAAAATCGCCAAATATTGTAATGTAGACTGTCGCCTGGTCACATTCCGGATACTGGTTGTCGTCGCATATTTCATAGACGAATTGATCGGTTCCGCTGATTCCACGGGTAAAGTCGTAGTGGAAGCTGCCATCTTCCATCAAGGTCACAGTTCCCAGTATCGGCTCCTCAATTGGCGTTGTGTTCAGGATGATATTGTCCCCGTCGGGATCGTAATCATTCGTGAGGATGTTGCCCAGAATCGGGCTACAACCACTGACATAATAATCATCAATCGCGACAGGAGGATTATTTGGCGCTTTGATCGTGATGAAAACTTTAGCCGTATCAGACAATGGGCTACACGGCTCTCCACGGTCGTAAATACGGTATATCAACTCATCCGGGCCGATATAACCAGGTACAGGAACAAATACGAATTCGTTGCGGTTGTTAATAGTTACGGTACCGTGTAGTGGCGATGAAACAAGCTCAATTGAACCTGGGTCAATTCCATCGTCCGGATCGGTGTCGTTTTGCAGAACCGGCATGTTTATGGTAATTCCCATCACGGTCAGGTATTGATCAGGACTGGCGACCGGCGGCAGGTTCGGGTCGATGACCGTTACAACTGCATCGCAACTGGATGAATTACCATTATTATCAGTTGCCGTGACTTTCACAATGTTTGTTCCGAGGTCAGAGCAGTCAAAGGTCACCTGTTCCGGTACTACTGAGGCAATACCACATTCATCATACGGTTCGCTGGCCAGAACCATGTTGGCCGTGAGCGTAAAGGTGCCTGTTGCTCCAAGGGTAACTTCCAGCTTCTGGCATACAATATCCGGCGGGATGGTATCGATTACCGTAACATTGAAATTACAGATTGATTGGTTCCCGTTTACATCAAGGGCCGTGACAGTCCCTATATGAACACCGACATCATTGCAGGTATAATCAGTCGGAACAATAAAGACCGTATCGATGCCACAGTTATCCGAGATTGAATCCAGGACATCATTTATTGTCAGGTGTCCCTCTCCAACTTCATTCAGGTACAGGTTGAGATACTGGCACGTAACCAGAGGCGGTACTTCATCTTTAACGGTGATGGTTGCCGTACAGGTTGATGACTGTCCGCTTAAGTCGGTCACAGTTAAAGTGCCGGTAACAATCTGCCCAACCTGTGAACAATCAAAAGTCATCGGGTTGAAATCAATCTGAAGATCGCTTTGTGAAGTACAGATATCATACGAACCATTTGATATAAACTGAATATCGGCATCAGTCAACGTGTATTGCCCGTTTTCATCGATGCTGATTTCAATATTGTTACAAACAGCTACCGGAGGAGCATCAACCGTCTGGATGGTTGTTTGAAGGGTTTCCTCACATCCATGTGCATCGGTTATGGTTACCGTGTATGTACCCTCAGTAAGCCCGGTGGCAATGCTGTCGGTTTGGGCCAAAGGATCATTCCAGAGATAACTGTATGGCGGTGTACCTCCCGAAACCTTAACCGTTGCTGTTCCGTCGTTGTTGCCCATGCAGTTGACCGGTGTTGCTGAGATGCTTGTAACAAGCTGTGGCGTTGAACCAATGGTGATCGAATCCTGCGTTGTACAGTTATTGGCATCGGTAACTACGACAGTATAGGTGCCGGTGTTCAATCCGGTTACCGTGCTGGTTGTTTGTGCTGCCGGGTCATTCCAGAGATAACTGTATGGCGGTGTACCTCCGCTTGCCGATACGGTAGCAGTACCGTTGACCGCTCCGTAGCATAACGGTGAATTTGATGTTAAGCTCAGTGCAATTCCGTCCGGGGCCTCAGGCATGAACCCGGTAGCTTCGGCAGTACAACCATTCGAGTCGCGAACGGTAAATTTAAAGTTTGTTCCGGCAGCGACCGGGAATGTGCCAACAGTTCGCCCAAACAGGCCGGTACCTCCTGTGGCGCTGATGGTAACTGTTCCGAAGTCGCTGTAACATGGCGGCTCGTTAATAATCATGTTTATAACGATTGGGGCCGGGTTAGGCATATTAACAGTTTGCTGAGCCACACATCCGTTAGCATCAATAATTGTATAGGTTTTGAATGTTCCGGCCAATAATGGATAAGTACCTTCACCTACATATGGAGGTGTACCTCCTTGTCCGTAAATCCTTACGGTACCAACCCCATTGTTGCACAAAGGCTTATTTAAGAAATAATTTGCGATCAGTCTGGCCCTTGGTTGAGTGATTATAATATTGTCGAGGAATACCTTGTTGCCGGTATTATTGGCATCACGTATCCAAATCTCGTAAGTTCCGGCAATCAGGTTGCTGAACACCGGGGAATTAACCCAGGCAATTCCACCATTATTACTGTATTGATAGGTGCCGCTTCCACCTGTTTCATTACCTACAACAATACTACCGGCTGCATCTCCGTAACAAAGAACATCTTTTTTGGTGATATCGGCTGTTAAGGCTCCGGCGGTATTAATTACTACCGGAATGTTAACAGAACAATCCGGAACAATGGCATCCCTGATTGATACGGTATGGTTTCCGGAGCTGAGGCCACTGAATGTGGCCGTAGTTGACCATGCTCCTCCATCAATCCGGAATTCATAATTCCCTGATCCTCCCATTGGGGCTGTAAGTGTAATCGTACCGTCATTGGCACCGGCATAGCTTTCATTGGTTTTATTTACAGTTGCCGATAGTTGTCCTGGTTGGGTCAGGATAACTGTGTCGATAGTTCGCTGGTTGGCATGGTTGTCGTGATCGCGGATGACCAGGGTATATGTCCCGGCAGCTAATCCGGTGAATTCTTCACTGGTTTGCCAGTTCGCACCACCATCAATGCTAAACTCATAATTAGTTGACCCTGCCATATTGGTAAACAGGATTCGGCCGTCTTTCCCTCCAAAGCAGGTAATGTCTTCGTACTGGTATTCTGCAATGATTGATCCGGCGGGGAGTACCTCAACCTGCAGGTTGATCATACAGTATGGTGCGTTTGCATCGTTTACCAAAACTTCGTAAATGCCAGGTGTCAGGTTTGTAAAAATGGAATCTTCCTGCCATGGCTGACCGTCAATTTTAAATTGATAATCGCCCGAGCCTCCGCTGCGGCTGGTGATCGTTACAATACCGTCGTTGGCATCTTCGGCAGTTTCGTGTTGGGTAACTCTGGCCGTAGCCGAAAGTTGTTCCGGCTGGGCAATGTACACGTCATTCAGTGTGGCGGTACAACCCAGGGCATCCTGCATCATGATCGAATAAGTTCCTTCGGTCAGGTTCTCAAATAAGGTTTCGGTTTGCCAGCTTGCACCAAGGTCAATGCTATATTGGTATGGCGCAGTTCCGTTAACCGGGTCCGAAATGGTTAAGTAACCATCATTGTATCCGTAGCAGGTGACATCGGTTGGTATTATAGTGGCTTCCATTTCCAAAGGCTGGTCAACAATGACCTCGGCCAGGTTGAAGATACACTCGTGGTCGGCCGAATCGCGCATTTGGATGTTATAGGTTCCGGCATACAGATCGGTAAACAAGGTTGAATCGATCCAGTTGGTACCGTCAACTGAGAATTCGTAAGCTCCCGATCCGCCCTGCTGGTTGTAAATTTGAATGCTTCCATCGTTGTAGCCGTAGCAGCTAACATTGGTTGGGGTGCTTTCGGCATACAGCGGCAATGGTTCGTTAACGGTAATGGTGTCTACGGTGATTTCACAAGCCGGCGAAACAGCGTCGCGCATGTAAACGATGTATTGACCGGCAACCAGGTTGTCGAACAAGGTTACTGACTGCCATGTGCCTTGCTGATCAAGCATATATTCATAAACTCCCGATCCTCCTTCGTATAAGCTTATTGTGATTGTACCGTTGCTTCCGCCATAGCAGGTAACATCCGTTTTCGTGGTTTCAGCATAAAGTGGTTTCGGTTCCCTGATAATGATCGTGTCAAGCGTTTGTTCACAGTACCATCTTTGTTTATCACGGATTTTAACAATGAAGGTGTCGGGCGATAGGCCGGTGAATGAGCCGTTTTCAGTCCACAGCACGTCATCAATTGTATATTCGTACAGGCCAGATACGCTGTTCTGCGGATTGCTTACCGTAATTGTACCATCGTTTCCAAGGCAGGTTGCATCGGTCCAGTCCACATCGGCGGTTAATGGTTCCGGTTCAATAATTTCAACCGTGTCAATTACCTGGTAACAACCTTTTGAGTCGCGCATCTCAATTTGGTACACATCCGGGCCAAGGTTGTTGAACAGGCTGGTATTTGTCCAGTTGAAGAATCCGCCGTTTACCAGGCCGGTAAGGCGGTACTGGTAGGTTGGTGTACCATTGGCCGGGTTGGTCAGGGTTATTTTACCATCGTTGGCCAGGTAACAGGTAATATCCGTTTTCGAGACTTTGGCAAACAATGGCAGCGGTTCAATAATGTCAATCTGGTCAATAAACGCAATACAGTCAACTGTTTTTGCATCTTTAATGAACAGGTAATAAGTTCCCGGGCCCAGGTCGGTATACGATGTGTCTCTTGACCAGCTTACCCCGTCAATTGTGAAAACATAATCGCCTGATCCACCTTCCGGGTTCGAGAAGGTGATGGTTGCATCGTTGGCCTGGTAACACGTGATCGGCGTTTGGGCATAGGTTGCATTCAGCGGGTCAGGTTCGGTGATCGTTAAAGTGTCAATTGTTTCAATACAACTTTGAGCCTCAAAATCTCTCATTTGGACAATATATTCCCCTGCTATCAGGCCGGTGAACGTGTAATTTGTTCCGCTTCGCCATTCGTTGTACCCTTCTAACCGGTACTGATAAGATCCCGAACCGTTTATTGGGTCGGATACGGTAATTGTTCCGTCTGATCCGCCAAAGCAGGTCACGTTGGTTTGTGATACGGAGGCCGACATTGGTTCCGGCATCGTAATTTCAACCGTGTCAATCGGGATTTCGCAATATGGTGGAGAGGCATTGCGCATCCATACTTCGTAAATTCCGGTTACTAAGTTGCCGAAGTAGCCTGTTGCATCCCAGCTGGTGGCATCCAGCGAGTATTCGTAACTGCCGGTTTGTCCAAAGCTTCCGGAGCCTCCTTGTGGATCGGAAATGCTAATTGACCCGTCATCACCCAAACAGCTGGCATTGGCAAAATCAACGGTTGCCGAAAGTAAATCCGGTTCCCGTACTTCAACTGATCCCAGTGATACGGTACAGCTCCGGTCTACGGTGTCGCGCATTTCAACAGCATAGTTGCCCGGTGACAGATCGTAGTATACGGTATCTGCCAACCAGCTTCCGCCGTTTACGCTAAACTCATAATTGCCAGACAGGCTGATAATGTCGCTCATGGCCAGCACCCCATCTGTTGAGCCGTAACAACTGACATCGGTGGCGGTAGCCAGTGCGCTCAGTTTAATGAAGGTTATTTTCAGGTCGTCGGTTGCCGGAATACAGGTTTCGCCCGAGCCAAGCCCAAGGGCTGTTACGGTACAGGTTACTTCTCCGTTGAGGATATCGGTTGCTCCCGGTGTATAAGTTGGGTGCAGCGCGGTGTCATCGTCAAATGTGCCATCGCCGCTGGTTGTCCATAGCAGCGAACTGTAGTTGTTTCCGGTTGCCTCAACAAGCTGGACATTGTTGCCCGGACAAACGATTTGTGGTTCTCCGGCATAGATGTCCGGGTTCTCGTAAACAAACACATTGCCTTGCTGGATCGAATCACAACCATGTATGGATGTCTGGATGGTCATTAATGCAAACCGGCCCGGAGTGTTCCAGCTAATTGTAATCTGGCTCCCCTGGATTGGGTTTCCAGTTGCCGGATCGGTACCGGTAAACGGAGTGCCTGCCGGGTTGGCCAGGGCCACATCATTCCCAATCGAATCGGTCAGTATCCACTCGTAAGTTGATCCAACTTCACCGTTTATCCGGTAATCTCTTTCAGCATCAATACATACCGAATCAATGACATAGCTCTCCTGTGCCGATGCCAGGGAGGCAACTGCCAGAAGTATCATTGTCCATAATATGTATCTCAACTTCGTCATTTACTATTCAATTTTAATCTTGATCCTTGATCCTTGATCCTTGATTCTGGATGCTTGATTCCAGATTCAGGATACTTGATACTCTTCTTCGTGTTTTCTCTGTGCGCTTTGTGTTCTTTGCTGTTTATGTTTTTACAGCAGAGACCGCTTAGCTGCTCAGAGATTTGGTTCAACCTCTTCTCATCCAATCATTATTTAAAAGTTCGTTTCCATTCATCGTTTCTTCATATTCTTATTCAGTACTCAGGTAAATCCGCGAACCAGCCGGTTTCGGGTTTACAACCTGGGTTGCCGGATCGCTTGGCTCCGGGTTTGTTCCGTATTTATCCGTGATGCTGGTCACCCAATAATCTACCGTTGCTTTTGGCCCGGGATCGATCGTCACTTCCAGTGTGTCAGTTGTGACATTTGTTTCGGTCCAGGTCGTTGTGCCATCGGTAAAGGTGAAACTCCACGGCGCATAGCCGGTCAGCTCGAAGGTGAGCACAGCCGGGTCGCCAACACAAATTTCTTTTGTTGTGATGGTGGCCGTTGGCAACGACTCAAGGATTTCTATCCGACCGACCCGTAAGTTGTCGGTACATCCGGCGGCATTAACCGCGGTGACTTTATAGAAATAGACTCCCGGTTCGTACCAGGTAATTTGTACCGTTGGGCCGGTCATGATGCCATTCACAAATTCGGCATCTGTGATTGGTACATCGCCGGGGTCAACAGCAAAATTGACTGTTGAGTCTTTGTACAATTCCCAGGAATATGTGTCTCCCGGTTTTGGATCGACTCCTAATTCAGTGGTTTGACCTTGCCGTACTGGTGATGGGCCAACCCATATCGGTACCTGGGCCATGGCGTTTGCCACAGTCAGTAGTGCCGGTATAATTACCAGCGCCAGGCGAATGATATGGTACAAAGGTCGTTTCACTTAATTAGCTCAAATTCTGTTTATTCAGCGTTCAGTTCATTTTTAGTTTCCGGACTTTTTTGACGTTGTCAGGAGCTTCGCACGCTGACAAGTCGATGGTTTCCCATTTGTATCCTTCAAACCTGACAGCGTCGA
>JBNKTK010000018.1:0-45917 GCA_050298035.1 Mangrovibacterium sp.
GGCAGCGGCGGGAGAATCTACCAGCATAGGCGGCAGCCCGGCATTCATTTTGCCATCGGTAATCTGGAATACCCTGCGTTCCGAAATAGCGGAAATTTCCGTCAGCGCGATTTTGAGGAAATCCATCACCATGCCAACAATCTCACTTTTAATGGCAGTGGCATTTTCCAGGGTTCCGTCCTGTCCTTTCTCTTCTTCGTAAGCAATGCGCGCAGTTTCAAAATCGGCCTGCGAAGTTTGCAGGGCAGCAATCAATTCGGCGCACCCCGACAAGGCGGCAATAGCGCTTTGCAGGTTGGGCTGGGCCAGGTCGCCCAACATGGATTCAATTAGCGACGACTCGGTTGAGTAGCTCTCGCCGGTGATCGCTAACCCGTAATGTTGCAACACTTTGTTTACTTGTTCGGCTGCCGTTTTAACCGCAGGATCGGGATGGTACGTGTACCCCTGAACGAGATAAAAAACTGAACGGCCATCCTGGTCGCGTTTTTCGTCGGCCCCTTCGAGTACCGATTCGGCTTTCATACGGTTGATGGCTGCCGAAAGAAGGGTTGAATAATCATTAAGGCCGGTAAAAATCCCGGCCAGGTGAGCATCGCTGCTCAAACTCGTTTTTTGGTAGGCGCCAATCATGCGCGATACCGTTGCATCTACTTCCGTAGTGCGGCTTTTACTCCGCAAATTTTCAATCATTATAAAATAAATTAATTAGTGAATAACTATATCCTGCAATAAAATTCTTAATGTAAAAGGGTGTATTATTGAGGCATGCAGTATTTATCAAAAACAATTTACAACTATTTACTTTACAGTATACAACAATATGGTACTTTTTTTTCATGGCATGGTGCCAAATCTGTCTTTCCGGTTGGTGGTGACATGGCAGGATGCCAAATGCTAATTTTTCAAATTTCCGCCACATGGCACGATGCCACGGCTCCACTTTTTAATTTTTGGGCTCATGGCACGGTGCCACGCCCCGACTTTTCATTTTTTGGGTTCATGGCACGATGCCAAGCCTTCACTTTTCATTCTGCCGGCTTTGGCACGATGCCACGACGTCATTTCTTATCATCCGGAAGAACACCGGCGGTTCGGAAACCGCCGCACCCAAACGGGTGACGCGATTTCCGAATCGCGATTTTTTGTTTTGAAAACGATCGGGATCCGGTATGATTTAAGCTTACTAAGCTTGGGTGAAAAAAATCCGCTAAGCCGGTAAGCGGCTAAGCGGAATCGTACGGATTTTATGATTGAGGGCCTCACTTCGAGTGAGGCCCTCAATAGCATTTGCCACTGCAGGAGCCGCACTAATTTTTGCCAAATTATCAACACAAAAACCGTACAGGTACAAAATTTTATAAATTGAGCGCAAAAATTAAGTGCGATTTATCGGATCGCTTTGGTTGACAGACAGCAGGGTCAGGAGCACATGCAAATAAAGACATTAAATATACCCCCAATTACAGACGAATAATACCTTTGTTGACTGAATAGGCCACCACCGATAACCAAATCGAACTAAAGTGGCTTAAAATAAGCTGACAGTCAATTAATCGTATAACCCCATCATGGGCACAAATAGTTCAACGAAAAAGATATGACAAACAATCAGAAAGGGATTATATACGCCTGCATTACGGCCTTTTTCTGGGGATTTCTGGCCATTGTGCTGAAAGTTGCCGTGCAAAAAGTTGAACCGCAAACCATTGTTTGGTTCCGTTTTGTTGTTGCGTTTCTGTTTCTGGCTTCCTGGCAATTATCCAGAAATGCACAAAGCCTGAAAATCCTGTTGCGGCCTCCCAAAATACTGGTAATTGCTGCAATTGCCCTGTCGTGGAACTACCTGGGCTTTATGCTGGGAATACACTACACCAGCCCAAGCAATGCCCAATTGTTTATCCAAACCGGGCCAATCCTGCTGGCCCTCGCGGGCATCCTGTTTTTCAAAGAACAAGTCAGGCTGCAACAAGCTATTGGCTTCTCACTGGCAGTAATTGGGTTCGGGCTGTTCTACAGCCAACAAATAAAGCTGATGATTGGGCAGGAAAACCAATACAACCTCGGCATGTTGTTAACGATAAGCGGGGCAACAGCTTGGTCGGTGTATGCCATTCTTCAGAAAAAGCTGGTACAAACCCATGCTCCCGGAGTACTTAACCTGTTCCTATTCGGATTTCCGGCACTGGTCTACCTGCCGTTTGTCGATTTTTCCACACTTGCCCAACTCGACTGGGTTTGGTGGGCCCTTCTTATCTTCCTTGGGTTAAACACTCTAATTGCCTACAGTTCGCTGGCAATGGCATTAAAATACACCGAAGCCAATAAAGTGAGCATTATTATTCTTCTAAACCCGATGATCACCTTCATAACAATGGGCATTCTGACCGAAATAGATGTGAGCTGGATTGATGGCGAGCGCTTCTCGGTACACTCACTCATTGGGGCTGCCGTGGTTCTGGCAGGCGCCGTATTGGTGGTTAAAAAGAAGCATCGCAAATAGCTCCATGTCATCTCCGTTTATCGGCGCTGCAAACTTCACAAACTCAGTTTGCCTGTGAAACGGTAAACAAATCAATCGTTTAATTGTATTTTAAAGCAAATCGTTTTCCAGGTAAAGCTATTCGTTTCAACAAATGGTCAAATCAACTTCATATGAATGCAATCCGAATTGCTGGGTTGAAGCTTATGCTGATGAGCTTTTCCGTTTTGCTTATTTCCGGGTGAACAATCATGAGTTGGCCGAAGACCTGGTGCAGGAAACCTTTCTCTCCGCATTAAATGCACTGGAAAAGTTTAGGCTTGATTGTTCAGAAAAAACATGGCTTTACAACATCCTCAAAAATAAAATTATTGATCATTACCGGAAGAAGAACCCGAAATATCAGCCCCTCTCTGCCAACGAACAAGTTAATGACCACCAATTCTATGATCACTTTTTCAGGGCCGATGGTCCCTACACGGGACACTGGAAAAATGAAACGGCCCCTGCCGGGTTCGACGTATCGCCCGAAGATTTGCTCGAAGAAGCAGACTTTATGCGTATCCTGATGGCTTGCCTGTCCCTGCTGCCCGAAATCCAGGCCGATGTTTTCCGCCTAAAAAATATGGATGAACTGAAAACAGACGAAATCTGTAAGGAACTGAATATCTCCCCGTCTAACCTTTGGGTGCTCATTCACAGGGCAAAGCTGCAATTACGCGGATGTATCGAAAAAAACTGGTTACAAAATGAACAACAGAACAGCTAAAATAATGAACCTGCTCATGCTGAGCTGCGAAAAGGCCACTTTACTCATCTCGGTAAAATCCTTCCGGAAACTGTCTGTAACGGAAAATGTTCAGCTCTGTCTCCACCTAAAGAGTTGTTCTGCCTGCCGCCACTTTAAAAAACAAAACAACATCATCGATCTTGGCATTAAAAGCCTGCTCACCGCAAACGAAAAACACCTCCCCCACCTTTCTGACTCAAAAAAAGAGGAAATAAAAACCCTTATTAATCAACAAGATAAAACACAGACAAAATAAAAAAGATAATTTTATCTGATTTCTTGTAAGGTTTTAAACATGGTTCCGTCAATACTGGTGAATTCAATCTTATTAGTCAATAAAAAAAATTGAACACCATGAAAAATTTTGAGACAAAAAGCACAAGCAATAATTTGCTTAAAGGAACCTTAATTGCCGGAGCTTTATTCAGCGTTTCAGCCCTATCGGCCTCAACAACATCCAGCCTTTACGATTATGACACAATGGGCTCGGGAGCAGAAGTTCGCGGCATGTTGCTCAATGCTTCGGCCCCCTCTTCGGTCATGAATTTTGAAATGAAGTGCGGCGAAGGAAAAGACACTGAAGCTAAGTGTGGCGAAGGTGAAAAGAAGGAAACCAAAGAGGCCAAAAAAGAAGGAAAATCGGAAAGTAAAGCAACCGAAGCGAAATGTGGCGAAGGCAAATGTGGCGAGAAAAAAGCTGAGACAAAAAAAGAAGCTAAGGAAGAAAGCAAAGCAACCGAGGCGAAATGCGGCGAAGGCAAATGCGGGAAGTAAGATTTAACCTCAACCCCGGAGATTCGTCCTCCGGGGTCTTCAAAAAAATTACACCATGAGCATACAAACAGGCATCGGATTTAGAAAGGATTTTGGGGAAGATTTTCTGACCAAAAAATTGATTGCACCTGATTTTGTGGAACTGGCACCGGAAAACTGGATTGGCATTGGCGGTTACTGGAAAAAGATCCTCGACCGGGTAGCTGATAAATACCCGATCACCTGTCATGGGCTGTCTTTGTCGATTGGCAGCCCGGAAGAGCTCGATTTCGGATTCTTAAAACAAATTAAATCGTTTCTTCACCAGTACCATGTCAATATCTACTCCGAGCATCTGAGTTATTCCAAATGCGACAATGCCCATTTGTATGATTTACTGCCCATCCCTTTTACTGCTGATGCAGTCAAACACATTGCCCGACGAATAAAGGAAGTGCAGGACTTTTTAGAACGGGAGATAGCCATTGAAAACGTTTCCTACTATACGCCTGTTGCCGCCGAAATGGAAGAGGCCGACTTCATAAATGCAATTGTTGAAGAAGCCGGCTGCAAGCTACTGCTCGATGTGAACAATGTCTATGTAAATGCTTTTAACCATCAATATGATGCAAAAGATTTTCTACGGAAAATGCCGCTCAATAAAGTGGCCTACATCCACATGGCCGGGCACAACCAGGTAGCCGATGATTTGATTATTGACACGCACGGCGAACCAATTATTGACCCCGTTTACGAACTTTTCGACTGGACAATCGCTCGAATGAAACCGGTTCCGGTTCTTCTTGAACGCGACTTCAACATCCCCCAGTTAAGCGAATTACAGCACGAACTGACGATGTTGCAGACTATTTGCAAACACCAATGGGAAAACGAAAATGTTATTAGCACCTGAAACATACAAAATCCAGCAGAAGCTGGCTCAATATTGCCGCGACGGGAAGGAGATAAAACTGCCCGGCACAACCGATGGAAGGCTTCCTCATTACCGGCGATTGGTCTTTAACGTGATCAAAGACTCCATGGAGTCAGCATTCCCGGTAACACACCGCTACATTAGCCGGAAAATTTGGGACGAAATGCTCTATCTCTTTTTTGAGAGACACACTTGCCACACGCCCCAGGTTTGGAAATTGCCGTTTGAGTTCTACGAATTCGCGGTATCGGCAAACTTTGCCGAAATATATCAGCTGTCGTTCCTGAATGATCTGCTATACTTTGAGTGGATAGAAATTGAAGTTTACATGATGGAAGATCGGCCCTACCCGGACTTTAAACCGGATGGGGACTGGCTTAACGAACGGATCCTGATCAACCCGGAATACCGGCTTATCCGGCTTAACTATCCGGTGCATTTAATGAAACCAACTGAAAGTGAAGCAAAAGCCGGAAATTACTTCCTGCTCCTTTTTCGCGAACAACATAGCGGGAGAGTCCAGTTTATCAATCTATCAGTTCTCTACACATTTGTGGTTGAAAACCTGGCAAATACAAACAAAAAGCTAAATGAAATCATTCGGGAAACAGCAAGCCTGTTTGAGATTGCTGACAAGAAACTACCTCAGGAGAAGCTTGTCCACTTCCTCATCAACCTAAAGGACAAAGGCTTCATTCTTGGTTTTCAGAAATAACCCCGTTAAATCACAACTAAAAAAACATACCGATGAAAATGATTTACTCCAAATTCGTTGATCTGACCAAACGGCTGCAAGACCTTGGTCTTCTTCTGCTCCGGCTGGTGTTGGCCTATGGTTTTTACAAACCGGCCATGCTCAAATTAAAAGATATCCATGCTATTGGAGACTGGTTTGCGGGAATGAATTATCCGTTCCCGTACCTGAATGCTTACATGGCGACAATTACAGAATCGCTAGGGGTTATTCTTTTAGCACTCGGATTAGGGACCCGCATCATTTCAATTCCATTGATGGTGGTCATGCTGGTTGCCATTTTTACAGTTCACTGGGGCAACGGGTTTGATGCAGGCGACAATGGGTTTGAAATTCCGCTTTACTACCTGCTGATACTTTTTACCCTGCTTTCGCATGGCGCGGGGAAATACAGCGCTGACTACGTTATTGGTAAAGCAAAAGCCTAAAAAACAATAGGCTGCCCTTTGGAGACAGCCTATTGTTTTTTTAACGGGCAGAGATTACTTCTTCCCGGTTACATCAACCAAAATAAATGAGCGGGGCTTCAGTTCCAGAACAAGCCTGGTCCCTTTCATTGTGGCCTTACCTTCTTGTGGCACAACATTCCCTGCCTGCTCAATCGTATTGAATTTCATCAGATCATTATCGAAAAGCTCGGTCAAAGCCACGTCTTTAGTCGCAGTTTTCAAGCCTTTAAAATCGATGGAAACTTCTTTACTTTGAGATGAAGCGTTGACCAGTTTCATAAAAATGTGTCCCGTGTTTTTGTCAACCGAGGCAGATGAATACAAACTATCCTGCCCGGCCAGCACATCACCATTTGCCGTGACAGGCAAAACATGCGTACCCCGGTGGGTAGAATACATTTGTTGCACGTAGTAGTTAGGTGTGGCAACAGCTTTCAGGTTGTCGAACCAGATCAGGTCGGGGCGCCACTGCCAGGCATCAACATGGGCAAAAAGCGGTGCATACGAAGCCATGTTCACCACATCGGCATTACGCTCCAGCCCGGTCATAAAAGCCGCTTCCGACAAAGCACTTAGCCAGTTGTTGTTCGAGGTCGGCTCATCATTATTAACACCGGTATGGCTGGCATATTCGCCTGCAAACACTTTTAAACCATTCCGATCATAGTTGTCATATCTTCTGGCATTGCTGAAGAACCAATCCGGTGATTTGTAATAATGCTCATCAACAAGATCGGCCGTACGTCCTTTCAATTCTTTCCAAAGATATTCGAACCGGTCGCCTTCGGCAGACGGGCCTGAACCCGATATCAGTTTCACCTCCGGGTATTTGGCATGCACCTTTTCTGCAATCAAGTCATACCGCTCCAGGTATTGTTCGCCCCACTGTTCATTCCCAATACCTAAAAATTTCAGGTTGAACGGTTCAGCATGTCCCATCTCAATGCGGAGTTTTCCCCATTTAGTCGTGGCATCTCCATTGGCAAATTCAATTAAATCAAGGGCATCCTGAATGTAAGGATCCATCTCATCGAGCTGCTCCAACTCACCTGAATTGTATTGACAGGCCATTCCACAGTTCAGAATCGGGAGCGGTTCAGCGCCCAAATCTTCGGCCAGGACAAAATATTCGAAAAAGCCCAAACCAAACGACTGGAAATAATCGGGGGTATAACGGTGCATAAATTCCGTGTTCCAGCGGTTGATTATCAATTCCCGGTCTTCAACATCGCCAACCGTTTTTTTCCATTGATAACGAAGGCTCAGGTGATATCCTTCAACAACGCAACCACCGGGGAAACGGACAAAACCAGGCTTCAGTCCTGCCAGTAAATTAGCCAGATCGGACCGCATGCCATTTTCTCGGTTTTTAAAGGTTTTCACCGGGAAAAGGGAAACATAGTCAAAATCAACCGTTCCATTCCCTGCAAGGGTGATTTTCAGGTTTGCATTTTCACAGGTTTCCTGCGCTTTCAAAACCAGCATGCTTTTGTTCCAATCCTTGCTCAAGTCGCTGATTTTTGCAGATGCCAATTGTTTTCCTTCCGAATCCAAAAGTTCGGCTTGTAACGAAATATCTTTTCCTTCGGCAATTCTTGCATTAACCTCAAGCCGGTATTCTTCGCCGGCATGGATTCCCATCCCCCGGAAGCCTTGGTTTTGGATAAAATTCAATTTTTCCGATTGCAAGGTCTTCAATCTCAAAAAGCGATGTTCCTGTCCGTCTACCTGTTCATTGATAACATACACCGAATCGCGAAACGGTACTTGCCAGCCCATTAATGGATTGGGAAACTTAAAAGACCGGTTTTTTACCAACTCAGCATAAAGTCCGCCATCAGCGCCAAAGTTGATATCTTCAAAAAAGATCCCCCACATGGTAGGCTGAATTTCAGCAGATGGCTTATTCGCCAACACCGTAATTTGGGTTTGTGCATTTATCTGTCCCGCAAACAGGCAAAGAATAAAGAAATGGATAGTGACAATTTTTTTCAACATGGTATGAGTAGTTTAAGTTTTCAAATTACAACCAGCTTCAACATAAAGCGTAGTTTCACCATGCAAATAAAAGTATTCTAGACTTTTTCATATGCTCAAAACTCTAATTTTTAAAACATTTTTGAAAAAATACCGGATCAATAATCCGAATATTCATTCTCATCCCGTTAAATTTGAAACAAAAAAATTCATGACCGCTAGAATCTCATTATTCATCTTACTGATACTTACCGGCTGTGCCATTCAACCAAAAGAAAAAATCATCACGGTTACCGGCACAATTTCACCTTCGGAAATGGGAATGACTTTGGAACACGAACATATCCTGGTTGATTCCACAAGAGGAGAAAATAACGAGCCGGAAGCATACTCGCAGGAGGAAGCCATTGAAAAAGTAGTGCCTTTTCTGAAAGAAATACAACAACGAGGAATAAAAACATTTGTTGAATGCACCCCAATTTACCTTGGGCGCGATGTCAGGCTTCTGGAAAGAATATCGCGGGAAACCGGTTTGCAAATCCTAACAAACACCGGGTTCTACGGGGCACAAAACAACCGTTTTATCCCCAACCATGTTTTGCTGATGGAGCCCGAGGCCATTGCTCAATTCTGGATCGCCGAATTTAACCAGGGAATCGAAGGGACAGGTATTAAGCCCGGATTTATAAAGATCGCCGTAGACCGTAAACCGCTTTCCGAGTTCCATGCCACCCTGGCCCGGGCAGCTGCCATTACCCACAAAGCCACCGGCCTGACCATCATGGCGCACACCGGCCCATCGGTTGGCGCTTTCCAGGAACTTGAGATACTGAAAGAAGAAGGCGTTGCACCCGAGGCATTCATTTGGACACATGCCAGCGATGAAAAAGACTGGCCAAAAATTGTAACGATTGCCAAAATGGGCGCCTGGATATCGCTTGATAAATATGGATGGAATGAAAAATATGCGACGGAATATCCGGCACTTATTAAGTTATTAAAGGAAGAGGGATTACTGAACCGACTGCTGATATCCCACGATGCCGGTTGGTTTGATCCGGGACAACCCGAACAACCCTTTAGACCTTATACCCTCATTTTTGATGAACTGATCCCAAACCTTAAAAAACAAGGCTTGACCGATGAAGATATAAACCAAATATTGGTAAAAAACCCGGCCAAAGCTTTCACTGTAAAAAAACGTTTGTTCTAAAACGAAAATTCAATGATCATGAAAAAAACAATCATCTATTTCATCACAGGACTTTTTGTACTGGCAATTTTATCCGGCTGCGCGACACACAACCCGGCCAATATTACCAACCCTCCCGGATTCTTCCATGGACTGTTCCACGGGTTCATTATCCTGTTCAGCTTTATACTGAGCTTGTTTACCGATTATGAGATTTACGCTTTCCCAAATTCGGGAGGATGGTATAATTTCGGTTATCTGCTCGGAGTTATGTTCTTCTTTGGCGGAGGCGCTTGTGCCAAAAAGAGAAAAAAATGCTGACATCACAAAAAGTTACCCGGAACAAAAAAGACAGTTGATATTCTGTTCACCGGTGATGACTATTTTCGTCCAGGTTACTACTTGCAAACAAAAGAATGGAGTCGATTTAGCTTTTCATAATTAATCATATTTGTGAGTAGATTTTCTATTCAATTGGTAAACCTAAACGCTGCCCAAGTACGACTGTCCTTTTATATTTTAACCACTTTCAGAATCCGGAAACAATCAGATTGGATCATTTCCGGATTCTTTTTTTACTTTTTCCATATTTCGATAATAGATGAAGTATCAAAAACAAGGTTGGAACGTATATAAACATAGTAATAACCTTAAAATCAGAAGTCATGAATAAAGCAGTTAACCTATTTTTTGGATTCCTGGTAGGTGCGGCAGCCGGAGTGGTGACCGGAATCTTATTAGCGCCAGATAAAGGCTCTGAAACCAGGGAAAAACTACAGAAAAAAATGAAAGATGTTTCAAGTGAAATTACCGATACAATCGGGAAACAAATTGACCATCTGGAAGAACAGGTCAAGAACCTGAAAAAGAAAGCTGAAGAACAAATTGAAGAAGTAAAAAAAGCCGTAAAAAAAACTGAAGAAAAAGAAGAAGCGGCCTAATTCAATTAACTAAACAACTATGAAAACAAACCTGTCTGATAATTTCAACGATCTGAATAAAACCGTACAAGAATATTTGAAGGTCAGATTAGATCTGATCAAATTGACGTTACTCGAAAAAATGACAAAGATTTCGGTGTTCATCATCAGTACCATGATCTTCATCTTATTCGGAACAATATTTTTTCTTTTTGCAGCAACAACATTTGTTGTATGGTATGGCAATCAGTATCAGGATTATCTGACAGGTTTATTCATCGTTATCGGTGTAATTGTTTTACTCGGGTTACTGTTCTACATTTTTAGAAGCAACCTGGTAACCTCCTCAATCATTAAGAAATTCTCCTCCATTCTTTTCGAGAACAATGAACCTGAATAATTATGAAACCAGTAAAAACACTCGCTGAACTAAGCCTTCTGAAAAATAACCTTGAGCAGAAAGTCCGTTACCAGGAAGAAAAAATGAACAGACAGTCCGGGCAAATCATTTCCACGGTCAAACTCTTCATTTCCGGGATTGTGATTGAAACCGGAGTTATCTCACTGGCCAAGCATCTACTAAAAAACATGTCGAAAAAAAAAGCGGACAACTAAAAAATTTTCCCCTGTCCTATTTGCCATTTCAACCTCCCCAAACTGGCTGCTACAATTAAGTAATAATTAAACTTCGCCCACAGATTCATTCAAAGAAAGTGACCAAGCCCATTGCTTTCTAGCTTTGCCGGAAATTAAAAGCAGATCATGAGAATAACTTATTGACGTATTGAAATCCATTTACGAATTTCAGTTCTCAATAATCAACAGTCAATTCTAAATCATCAATTATTTATGTGGGTAATTCCGGCCTTAATTTCGGCCATTCTTCTGGGTATGTACGATGTTTTCAAAAAACTTTCGGTGAATAGCAACGCGGTTCTTCCGGTGCTGTTGCTATCAACAATGGCAGGTGCTACCCTGGTTTCGCCAATCGTTATTGGCTCGGCATTTTATCCCGAAGCATTTCAAAATATCCACCTGTATGTTCCACCAATCTCCGCGCACGAACACTGGCTCATTTTTATCAAATCGGTCATTGTGGTTTCAAGCTGGATTTTTGCGTTTCATGCAGTGAAACATTTGCCCATCACGATTGTGGCCCCGGTGAGGGCAACCGGTCCAATCTGGACACTGATCGGCGCAATCCTGATTTTTCAGGAAAACCTGAACCCGGTACAATGGCTCGGTGTGGTTATCACCCTGGTTTTCTTTTATCTTCTGTCTACTGCCGGAAAGCTCGAAGGGATAAACTTCCGCAAAAACGTGTGGATCTTCTGCATCATCAGTGCAACCTTGCTTGGTGCTGCCAGTGGTTTGTACGATAAATTTATCATCCGTAAGATTGACCGTCTTGCGGTTCAGGCCTGGTTTTCGTTTTACCAGGTTGTTGTTATGCTACCTGCAATTGCCCTGTTCCGGTGGGCCAAACCCAGAGCCGAACGACCGGTTTTCCAATGGAGATGGAGCATACCGGCTATTGGACTCTTTTTACTGCTGGCCGACTTCGCCTACTTTTATGCCCTGAGCTACGAAGATTCAATGATCTCGATTATTTCGGCCTTGCGCCGTGGTGGCGTTCTGGTGGCTTTTGTAATGGGAGCAATCCTGTTCAAAGAAAACAACATCCGAAGAAAAGGAATTTACCTTCTGGGAATTTTGGCCGGTATCCTGATCATCAGCCTGGGTACCTAGCCAGTCCCCCAAAAGTTGCAACTATCAGTTTCTCATCTTTTTTTACACTAAAAATTACCGGCGGCACTCCTATCCGGTCAAAAACATTTGATATCGCTTGCCATTTCAGCCTAAAGAAGTTTAACTTTAAAACAAAAAAGATGAATCGGATTGAGTTATTTCAGGGAGATATTACGGAATTGCATATTGACGCAATTGTAAATGCCGCCAATAAATCATTGCTTGGAGGCGGCGGTGTTGACGGGGCAATTCACCGGGTGGCAGGCCCCAAATTACTGGAAGAATGCAAAAAACTGAACGGCTGCGAAACAGGCGAAGCAAAAATCACAAAGGCCTACCGACTGCCATCCCGCTTCATCATCCATACGGTTGGCCCGGTATGGTACGGTGGACAAATTGGCGAAAAAGAACTGCTGGCCAATGCTTACCGGAACAGCCTGAAACTGGCAATTGACAACGGATTGAAATCCATTGCCTTTCCGAATATCAGTACAGGCGTTTATCATTTTCCAAAAGATTTGGCAGCATCAATCGCGATACAAACGGTAAAAGAATTTCTGGCCCATGACAACACGCTGGAATCAGTCATTTTTTGTGTTTTCGATGACGAAAATTTTGAAATCTATCAGAATTTGCTCAATGCAGAAACGGAATAATTTTCCCCAACGAAATACTGAAACCCGAAAGAAATAAGTTAAAAGAAGAAGTAATTTGCACCTGTTTCCGCCAGGCTGCATCAACCCGAAAAAATTACAGACCCTTGTGTTTGGTGGATGAAAAGAATTAAGATTGAAATACAAATTACGCTGTTGAGCATTTTTATTGCAGCAGCCGTTATTGGCTCTGGTTATCTGGTATACCAAAGCCTTTCCCATATTGTTGATTCAATACACAAAGAAGCCCGTCCTGATTTCAAATTATTGCTGATCAAAGATATTGCAAACGATTTGAACGAAGTTGAAAATTCAGTCAGGCTGTACAGTTTGACCGAAGATCCAAACTACATTTATGCCTACGACAAGCTAAACGACTCAATCCAAAACAAACTGAATGACCTGGAAGATTATGCCATCCCCGGTTCAAACGAAATACAAGTGATTGATTCCATCCGCTTGCTTACAAACCGCAAACTGATCATCTGGAGCGGAATCCGGTCACTGCACAACCAAAAAGAAAACACGCACAGCTCCTTCACGAACCTGTACTCCAAAATTGACACGGCCATCATTCAACCCGATACCATTAAATTTGAGCCCGAAGCAAAGAAAGGTTTCTTCAAAAGGCTGTTCAGCAAACAAGATACGGCTTCCCATGCCCCGATTATCATTGATAAAAGCAAGGAAAAAGAAATCATCAAACAGGAAATTGCCGGGATCGAACAACAAATAACCGATCAAAACCAACAGTTACAGGCAAAAGAAAAAATCCTGCTCGAGAAAAACATCCAGGTGACCGACCTGATCAACCAACAAATCCGGCAATTGGAAACAAACGAACAACGGCGATTGGAAACAAAAACCGAAGAAGCCGATTTTATGGCGGCCCAAACCTACCGCCGGTTGACAATCTTCACAGTTGCCGCGGTTGTACTGTTGATGATCGTCCTGATCTTGTTCTTCCGGAATGTGAAACAAAACCGGGAATATCAGCAAATACTGAAAAGGGCGAAAGCCGAAGCAGAGAGCCTTGCCAAGGCCAAGGAAATGTTTGTCGCCACAGTCAGCCACGAAATGCGTACCCCGGTAAATGCCATTTTTGGGCTGACCGAACAACTCCTTCAAAAGCAGAACCCACCCGAGGTAACCGAAGATTTAAAAGTGGTTCATTCGTCCGCCCGGCACTTGATTACCTTGGTAAACGACACACTCGATTTTTCAAAAATTGAATCGCAGAAACTGAAAATTGAACAAGTTGATTTTGCCCCGGATGAAATCTTCCGAGAAATTTATACCCTGCACAAACATGTTGCAGCTGCAAAATCAATTAATCTAAGAGTAGAAAACGCAACAGCAAAAAGCCTTGTGCTGAATGGCGATCCGGTGAGGCTGAAACAAATCCTGATCAACCTGATCACCAACGCCATTAAATTTACCGACAAAGGGGAAGTTGTATTTTCGGTTGATTTGGAAAAAACGTCAGAAAATACGTGCCAGCTCCGGATGGAAGTTACCGATACGGGCATCGGCATTTCAAATGAAAACCTGCCGCGCATTTTTGACGAGTTTGTCCAATTGGACACCGATCTGAAACAAAAACACCGCGGGGCCGGATTGGGCCTGGCTATTGTTAAAAAGTTAGTCGACCTCCAGGGCGGAAAAATTGAGGTGGACAGCACTCCGGGGAAGGGCACCCGTTTTTCATTGCAAATTCCGTATGTACTAGGGAAACCCGGAAGCATTACAACACAGGAAGAAGCCCGGCCGGCAACCCCGGAAAGCTTCAGCTCTCTTCGTTTTCTTTTGGTTGACGATGAAGAGTTTAACCTCTATCTACTGAAAAATATCCTAAAAAAATGGGGTGTAAACTACACTGAAGCCCACAATGGGCAACAGGCTGTTGAGCTTGCCCAGGAAAATAAGTATGACTTAATCTTCATGGACATGCGCATGCCGGTTATGGATGGGTACGAAGCATCACGAACGATTTTGGAAACGGCGCCGGATACAAAAATTATTGCATTGACGGCTACTGGCAGGCCAGAAGATATTCAGAAAAGCAAAGAGGCTGGCATGCTTGGCTTTCTGCAAAAACCATTCTCCGAAAACGATCTGTTTGAGGCTGTAACAAGACTTATTCCTTCATATTTGAAGCCCTTCCCGGAAAGCCAGCCTCCATTAAACCTGGATGAACTGGAAAAGATGGCTGGCGGCGACAAGGCATTCTTCAAAGAAATGATCGAAATCTTTATCAACTCAAGCGAGAAAGGACTGGCAGCAATACAAAAAGGTATTCAGGCAAACGATTGGGAAGCCGTTTCCGAGGCAGCCCACAAACTGGCAGCCCCATCAAAACACATGCAGGCAATGACTCTTTATAAATACTTAAAAGACCTCGAGAATATTGCCGGGACAACCGTCGATCAGACCCGGGTTGAAAATATTGTCAGGCAAATTACAGAGGAAGTCACAAGCATCAACCAACTATTAAAACAAAAACTGGCCGGTAAATAATTTCACCCCTTATTATCTACCAGTGTTCAAGTTCCCGGAATGACCAATTATTTGACGACGCTTCAATCTCATAAAATTGTCGCTCATCTTTATTCTCAATCTTTATCAACAACAAATAATGAGACCAACTTAGGTTAAATACTCCTCCAAATTCCTGCAACAGTGTTGCGGATTTCTGATAATCTACAACTCGTGTCCTATAAGTAAGGTAAAAGTTACGCATCCGTTCCAGGTTATAAACAGAAAATCCTTTCCCAAATTCTTTGGTTAACTTTTGTGAAAGTTCTTTTAAAACTGATTTTCCATACTCTGCACGTTTTTTGCCCTGCTGTTCATCTTCAACAATCAATCTTCCAACTTCAAAATATGTAACAACGATCGTTTGATTTACGCTTGCAACAACACGCCTACGTGCTTCATTTAACAACTCTGCTATTTTGCCAAATAACTGGGTCCCGGTATCTGGTAACTTCAATTTGTCCATATTGCTAAATTAGGAAATATCCTTGTCCTCACCATAATACAAAATGATTTCCTCATCTTTCCTGACACCATAGCCTACATTATCAAATTCATCTCGGGCCTGATAGTTCGATCAGCAAGAAACGTTCATTCATAAATTGAAAAATGGTCATGGGATTCATGATGGCAAAAACGAAATAGTGCTACAAAACACACACAACACAATTATTCACAAACAAATACAACACATATTCCTATTACAAAAAAATAAGGATACCTGGCCAGCAAACAAATTTTCATACTGGTTATCTATTTTTACCAGCCAACAATCATTCTCAAAATGATAATTTGGTGTAAATTTGTCCCCGGTTTCGTTTACCGCTAGCAGTTAAAAAGATCGTATTAAAAAAATTCAGGATTATGTCGGAGAAAGCGTTTAAAATTTTTGTTGTTGAAGATGATGAATGGTACAACCGTTTGCTTGTACACAATTTATCGCTGATCCCCGACTATGAAATCCAATCGTTTTCAAAAGGGAAAGACTGCCTCTCGAACCTGCACCAGCAGCCGGATGTGATTACGCTTGACTACCGGTTGCCTGACATGAAAGGGCTTGAGGTTCTCAAACAAATCAAAGAGATAAACGAAGATATCCAGGTCATCCTGATCTCGGAGCAAGATGATATCTCAGTGGTTGTTGAACTGTTGAAACACGGCGCATACGATTATATCGTCAAATCGCGCGATATAAAAGAACGTTTGCTGAATACCGTCAACAACATCAGGCAGCGGAGCAAACTAAAGAAAGAAATTGTTGACCTGCGCCAGGAAGTCAAAAAGAAATACAGCTATCAGAATACCATCATTGGCAACAGCTCGGCCTCGCAACGTATTTTTGAATTAATCGATAAAGCCACCCGGACAAATATTACCGTTACAGTTACCGGCGAAACCGGAACCGGGAAAGAATTGGTTGCCAAAGCAATCCATTACAACTCGAACCGTTCAAAACAACCGTTTGTTGCGGTAAACGTGGCAGCCATACCAAAAGACTTAATTGAAAGTGAACTTTTTGGACATGAAAAAGGCTCATTTACAGGGGCTGCTTTCAGGCGCATCGGCAAATTTGAAGAAGCCAACGGTGGTACATTATTTCTGGACGAAATGGCCGAAATGGACATCTCGCTTCAGGCAAAATTGTTGCGGGCACTGCAGGAAAAAGAAATTATCCGCGTAGGCAGTAATGCCCCGGTGAAAACCGATTGCCGCATCATTATTGCAACCAATAAAAACCTTCTCGATGAAGTGAAGTCGGGAAATTTCAGGCAGGATTTATACTATCGTCTGTATGGTTTACCAATAGAACTTCCGCCACTTCGTGAACGTGGGAACGACGTGATTATCCTTGCCAAGCACTTCATCAACTTGTTTTGTAAAGAAAATGGCATGGCCCCAAAATCATTGTCGGCAGAAGCCTCAAACAAACTGTTGGCCTATTCTTTCCCCGGAAATATTCGTGAGCTAAAATCGGTGATCGAACTGGCTGTAACCCTGTCAGAACAAAATGAGATTTCGGCTGAGAACATTGTTCTGGGCGGCGGTGCCGACCTGATTTCCGGAATGATCACAGAAGAACTCACTCTCCGGGAATACGACATCCGGATTGTAAAAGAATACCTAAAAAAATACGATAACAATACAAAACTAGTCGCCGAAAAACTCGACATTGGCGTTGCCACCATTTACCGAATGCTAAAAGAAGACAAAGCAGCAAATTAGTTTTTTTTCATTCTCAAATTGGTCACACCCTCGAATGGATTTAATCAAATTGATAAAATCCGGCAATCCTTCATTTTGCCAAAATCCTGCATTTCAGTCAATTAACAAATACAGCTAATCATTGGCACAGCAATTGGCTTAAAGTAAACAGCAAGCCAAGGGCTGACAAAACATTAGAACTTAAAAATGGAGGATAATAAAATGGACAAAAAGCAATTAAGAACAATCATCGTCGCTGCAATAATTGTTGTGGTAGGTGCCATTGGGGCAATATACGTTTATACCCAAAAAGAAGCAGAGATCCGGTCATTAGTAACAGAGCGTACTGACATGAATCAAATGATTCAACAAAAAGATTCAGTTTTAAACGATCTGGAAAATACCTTCAATGAAATTGAAAACAATCTGAAATTCATTAAAGAAAAAAGAAACCAGCTGTCAATTGAGCAAACTGAAGGCGGTAAAAACCAAAAAGAAGCTCTTGTTGAAGACATTGCACTGATGGACAAAATGCTGGAAGAAAGCAGCAAAAAAATTGCCGAACTGGAAAAAAAGCTGAAAAAATCAGGATTGAACCTTCGCGCATTTGAAAAACGGATTGCTGCACTGAATGAAAGTATTGAAAGCCAAAATGTTCAAATTGCCGAATTGAAAAAAGTTATCGAAGAAAAAGACTTTCAATTGGCTGACCTGAATACCAAGCTTGAAGAAATGAACCTTGAAATGGCCAAACAGGCCGATACACTTCTTCTGAAAGAAAATGTGATTACCGAGAAAACAAACCAAATGAATACCGGTCACATTGCATACGGAACATATAAAGAGTTGAAGGAAAAAGGCTTGCTTGCCAAAGAGGGTGGACTATTAGGAATTGGTGCAACCAAGACAATCCAGAAAAATTTCGACGAAGAATATTTTACCAATGTTGACATCCGCGAAACAAAAACAATCCCGCTGCACACACAAAAAGCTGAAGTGATCTCGGAACACCCGGTTGACTCATATTCACTGGTTGAAGAAGACGGACAAATTGCTTACCTGCAGATTGACAACCCTGACGAGTTCTGGAAAATCTCGAAATACGCAGTTATCGAAGTAAAATAAGCATTCCCATCTATTGAATTAATTCGGCATTACCTAATAAAGAAAATTTTAAAGAATCCCTTACCTCGAATAATTGCGTTAGTTAGTCAGAAGAGGCTGTTCCGATTTCCGGGCAGCTTCTTCGTTTTTACGGCAGTTACTATTCTTCAAACAATTGGTTCAAGGCATTAAAATAATCTTCCTGCCAACCTTCCACGATATTTTCATAGGCATCATCCGGGATATTGGTATGGCTGACCATCATGCTGGTGCCTCCTTTTTGCGGGTGTAATTTGATGGTTACAATGGACGGATCATCCTGCTCCCCGAAATACCATTCCTGAACAATTTTTTCGTCCTTGACAAATTCAAGGTTCTTACCGCAGATACTACCGTCCCAAAGTGAGAACTCAGTTCCGGCCTCTTCCTCCATTTCTGCAGCTTCTCCTGTCCATATCTCAATCATAAACTTATTGGTCAGGGCATTATACACATCTTTCGGTTCTGCTGTAAGTTGAAAATATTTTTTGAAGTCTTTCATTTGGCTATGATTTTTATTTTCCAGGCACTTTGAGTCAGCTCCGCAACATCCGGAAGTGACCGTGCCTGCATTTTTGCTGAAAATTATCAATTTAATTGTTCTCTTCGGTAAATTCGCTTGTTAAGTTTATACGAAAAGCCAATTGTGATAAATTCTTTCATCTGCCATTTCGGCTTGTAAATCGTATTTCCTTCCAAATCGACCTTACTCGTGGGGAAGGTCACATTATCATCATAAACAAAGTGGAGCAATACCCGCATGTTAATATGGTCATTCAACTGCATGACCAGATTGTTCTCAAAATCAACATCAAAACTTGAAAACGGATTACGGTAATTGATGAACATCTTGTATTTCATCTCATAGGTAATGCCTGTTGAAACGTTGTACTTATATTTCACATCAGCGTTCAAACCAGGCTCCCAATAACGACGTTTCCCCGGCTCAATTCCGTATTTGCTTTCATCAATCCGCGCAGTATCGCGCACAAATACGGTTTTTGCGGTCAGCGGTGAAAGGAAAAGTGAGAAATTGTTATTTGGTTTATAATCCAAACCCAGCTTGAACAAGGTTTTTGACGGGGACAAAAAACCGGAGATCAAGGTTTCGCGATCGGGATAGTTGTATCCGTTAAACAACTGGGTTTCAAAATCAATCTCAGAAGAATAGTACCACTTTTTAAAAGCACTTAACCCAAAACGGGATGTCAGTTCAAATTTATCATCGTTTTTCTGAATCTTATCATCGGAGCTTTTCATCCAACCATTCCTGATTTCAGCAGAGTTTTCCCACTTTATTTTTTTATAGGAATAATTGGCAAAACCTTTCATGACAATCAATGTTGACAAGGCGCTCTTCCCTCCTTTTTTCCAGTTACTCAGGTAGGTTTGGGTAAAACCAACAGTTCCGTCTCCTCCAAGCACCCACGGTGTAACCACATCATAGCGTTTCTCTACTTTCCGCAATTTACCGTCCAGTTGCAGTCCCTGAAATTTAAATTCCTTCTTTTGCTTTTCGGCTAACCGTGAAAATGTAACAGCATCATCAATTAATAACTGCATCGCATTTTTACCGACATTCACAATTTTCACGCTAAGCGAATCATTTTGGGCGTTTTTTATGAACAAGCGTGTAAAGTCAGGCTCATCATTCCTCAACCACAAAAGGGTTGAATCGTTGCCCGTGTTGTAAACCCGAAGCAACGTTGAATCCTGGTGTGCCCTCGCAGTCAGGAGCCGGACAATATTATCAACAGAAGAGTTTACCTCGTTCATAATCGAATCATTGTAATGTTGCAGTAACAACTGGTTTTGGGCACGGATCGAATCGGCAAACTCGCGCTGTACCTTTTTTGAATATTCTGTAATGTACATATCCCTGTAGCTTTCGCTTACCGAGTCAATATAATTTGCCAGTATCCTGTTGTTATATTGAAGCCGTGCCTGTTCCAGTATATCTCTTCTCATGCTGTCAAGTCGCTGGATACGTTTAAAATCATTGGGATTGTTGATCAATGAATCAGGAATGGCATCCAACATTTGAAGGCTGTCCGGCATTTTCACCAGGGAAGTATTCATCAACCGATCCGCATTCTCACTGGATATCAGTTTCACTTTTCGGTCCAGGCCGCCGAATAACTGTTCCGGTACGGCAATTTGTTCTTTAATAATGCTTCCTCTTACAGAGCGATCAATTCGCTTCAGCTTTTCATCCAACACAGCCTGAGGGATATATCCGGGAACCTGCAGGCTATCTGCAACCCGGTCGACTGTACGTTGAAAATAACCGCTTTGTACAGTTCGGTACAAATTCAATTTATTTACGATTGTGTCGATCTCTTCATCTTCAATATAATGCACGAGTCCTTCGAGGCTTTTTCCGAGTTCCGGGTTAACTGCTTCCCAACCGGCACTATTTTCGAGGAAATATTTCAGATAATCGACACCAATTTTGATGGAATCGTTTGCTGGTACAACTTTTCGTTTATCCAGAGGAATTGAGGCAAATGATACCTGGGCAAAACCCATAAGCAGCACCCCAATCAGAAAAAATCGGCAATTCATGATTACTAATAGTTTATTTGGCTGTCGTTTAAAACGGAAAAATTTAAAAAATCGTTTGTCGTCCCGACAAAAATCAGGCCACCAGATCAAGTCCACAATGAATACGGGAACTTTGCCAACTGAGAGTTTTGGTATCTCAAATCGCCTGTCACTTCTTCCCTGATCCAGTCAGGGAGGGTAACTTCCTCATCGGCTGAACCCAATTCAACTTCGGCGACAACAAGTCCCTGGTTTGCCCCGGAGAAAAAATCAACTTCCCATTTTTTGCCTTCAGCATATATTATTTTGCGCACCTTTTCAACCGGGCTATCTACTGACAGCTTCATCATTCCCAAAGCGTCGTCAACCGGAATCTCATATTCAAATTCATCCCTGCTTATCCCGGTAAGGCCGCTTTTAACAGTTAAAAATGCCTTGTCCCCTGCCACCCGGACACGGACTGTTCGTTTTGCATCGGCACATAAATAAGCCTGAACCATTCTGATACTTGATGACGGTTCCGGAACCAAATCCGGGTATACAAGAAACTTGCGTTCGATTTCTAATGGCATAGTCAACGATTGATTTGAGCGACAAAATTAACAGATTGAAAGTGAAATCATTAATTCAGGCTTAAGTTTTTTCTTAATACATGTAAATCACAGAGCCCATATCCGGGCAAAAGATCAGCATCATCAAGCTCATCTCAATTTCTCGCCCATCCCGCCCCGGCTTTTCGATCATGATCCAGTCACACGCTATAGAAACGAACTGTTGAACAACAGGCAGAATGGCCATAATCATGAGAAATTCCATTAGTTTTTATCCCGTTACTAGCTTACTTTTATAGAAAGCTGAAACAAATGCACATCCTTGGTTTTAAGGATTTACTAAACCAGACGACCCTAGCCTTAATTGGCGTATGTTCATATTCATTCTAACACCAACCTCATATTTTACAACAATAATCTCAATTTATTATGTATCCGGTACAGGAACTCATCAAGAATCTGGCTGAGCAACACGGGCACAAAAGGGAAAGCCTGTTGCCAATCCTTCAGGGTGTTGTTGAGCAAGAAAAGTATTTGTCTGAATATTCGATGATTGAAATTGCCCGGGAACTGGATCTTCCCGCCGCCGAGGTTTACGGAACAGCCACGTTCTATTCCTTTCTCGAGCATAAAAAGATGGGGAGGTACATCATCAGGGTGTGCAAAACCATTACCTGCTCCATGAAAGGAAAGAACCAGATTCTGTATGCTATTGAAGACATGTTGAAAATCAGTCTGGGAGAAACTACTCCCGACGGGAAATTCTCGCTGTTACAAACCAACTGCCTGGGTTGGTGCCACAAAGCACCGGCTATGCTGATTAATGATGACGTTTACACCGAACTGACCCCCGAAAAAGTCAGGGAGGTTATTGGCGAATATATTATTAAATGACCTAACAACACGAATTATGGCATTCGAATCATACCAACTCAAACGGGCAGACTTCATTTTCAGAAATGAAAACGACTGGGAAAAAATCCTCAGCAGGACAATCAGCAGGCCACCAAACGAAATCATCAATGAACTGATGAGCTCAGAGCTCAAAGGCAGGGGTGGCGCCGGGTTCCCTACCGGGCTGAAGTGGAAGCTGACTGCCGAAGAAAAATTAGCAAAAAAATATGTGGTCTGCAATGCGGATGAGGGAGAGCCCGGAACATTTAAAGACCGGGAAATCTTATCGCTCGTGCCGTACAAAGTACTAACAGGCATGGCAGTTTGCGGACACGTCATCGGCTCAACCAAAGGTTATATTTATTTGCGGGGCGAATACAAATTTCTGGTTCCGGAACTAAACAAAGCCATTAAGGAGTTTGAATATTATTGCAAAGAAATCAACTTCAAGTTTGACGTCAGCATCTTTCTGGGGAGCGGCGCCTATATCTGTGGTGAAGAAACGGCTCTCCTCGAATCAATGGAGGGGAAACGGGGTGAACCCCGAAACAAACCACCCTTCCCTTCCGATATTGGCTATATGAAAAAGCCAACTGTAATCAACAATGTTGAAACGCTGGCACACACTTTCACTATTTTTAAATACGGGGCCAAAAAGTTTTACGACCTGGGGGTACAATATTCACGTGGTTCAAAACTGTTCTCCGTTTCAGGCGACACCCCAAAACCTGGCATTTACGAGCTGGAACTTGGGATGAGCCTTCAGGATTTTGTGGATGAATTTGGCGACGGGGATACCAAGGCCGTTCAGGTTGGCGGGGCCTCCGGTTTTTTGGTGCCCCGGAAAAAGTTTGGGGAAACAGCTATTGGCTTCAAAGGCAAACTAACCGGAATTTCGCTACCGACAGGCGGCTCCATGATGCTTTTCAACAGTTCCCGTTCGATGTACAACGTCCTGGATAATTACCTTGAGTTTTTCAAAGAAGAAAGTTGCGGCCAGTGTACTCCCTGCCGTGTCGGATGCCAGCAGTTGTACAATGGCATCAAAGCGGTAAAGCGTGGCGAAAAGCCTGCTCAATATTTAGAAAAGCTGCTCAAGCTTACCGAAACGATGAAACTAACGGCAAAATGCGGATTAGGACAATCGGTGGCCAATTCATTCTCGGCAATCGTGGAAAACTTCCGCGAAGAAATGATCTACTAACCCAAACAGGAAAACCATGTCAACAAAAAAAATAAATATCACCATAAACGGAATACAGGTCGAAGTCACCGAGGGGAAAACGATTCTCGAAGCAGCCGACCAGGCCGGTGTCATCATTCCAACCCTTTGCTACCACAAAGATTTGTGCATTGCCGGTAACTGCCGGGTATGTGTTGTTGAAGTTGCCGGACAAAAACGGCTTTCGGCTGCCTGCGCCACACCTTGCGAAGAAGGCATGGAAATCAGGACGAACAGTCTGAACGTACGCAACTCCCGGAAACACATCATCGAACTTTTACTGTCGGAGCATAATGCCGACTGCACCCGCTGTTATAAAAACGGAGACTGTGAATTACAGAAACTGGCATCCGAGTACAAAATCATGACACAGGATTTTATCCCGCTTACCTCGCAAAAGAAATATACGATAGATCTGTTTTCACCCTCCATCATCAAGGATGACAGCAAATGTATCCGGTGCCAGCGATGTGTCCGCACCTGTGCCGGAATACAAGGGGTGAATGCGATTACCGTAGCCCACAAGGGTGACGAAATGAAAATAACCACCTTTTTTGAAAAGCCCATGGCCGATGTGGTTTGCACCAATTGCGGACAATGTATTGTCCATTGTCCGACAGGTGCATTGGTCGAGAAAAATTATATCGAAGAGGTTTGGGAGGCCATCTCCGATCCTTCGTTGCATGTGGTTGTACAAACAGCTCCGGCAGTGCGGGTAGGCCTGGGCGAATCGCTGGGCATGAAACCTGGGACCCGGGTAACCGGGAAAATGGTCGCTGCCCTGAAACGGCTGGGGTTCGACTCGGTGCTTGACACCGACTTTACCGCCGACCTGACCATCATTGAGGAGGGTACCGAACTGCTGAACAGGCTGAGGAAAGTATTGGTCGACAAAGACGAATCGACCAAACTCCCCATGGCAACGTCCTGTTCACCAGGATGGATCAAATACATTGAACATTTGTACCCGGAATACCTCGACCACCTCTCAACATGCAAGTCACCTCAACAAATGTTTGGCGCTCTTGTGAAAACCTATTATGCCAAAGCCCGAAACATAAATCCCGATAAAATTGTATCAGTCTCCATCATGCCATGTACCGCCAAAAAATTTGAGGCCAGCCGTCCCGAGATGCACGACAGTGGCTATCGTGATGTTGATTATGTGCTGACAACAAGGGAACTGGCAATCATGATCAAGCAGGCAGGGATTGATTTTCACAGGCTCGAAGAGGCCAAATTTGACCGGCTGATGGGCGAATCGTCTGGTGCAGCAGCCATATTCGGGGCAACAGGAGGAGTCATGGAAGCTGCATTGCGCACAGTTTACGAGTTGGTTACCGGCAGGGATGTCCCGTTTGACGACCTCAACATCACTCCTGTCAGGGGAATGGAAGGCGTAAGAGAAGCCAGCATTAAAATTGAAAACCCACACCGGGAATGGGATTTTCTGGATGGGGTTGAACTTAAATGTGCCATTGCGCACGGTCTTGTTAATGCAAAAAAATTGATGGATGCCGTCAAATCCGGGGAAAGCCAGTACCATTTCCTTGAAGTAATGGCCTGCCCGGGTGGTTGCCTTGGCGGTGGCGGTCAGCCCATCCCGATCAGCCCCGAAATCCGGAAGAAAAGAGCCGAAGCAATTTATGCCGAAGACGTCGGGCTCCCGATCCGAAAATCGCACCAGAACCAGGAAGTCCTTAAAATCTATGAAGACTTTCTGGAAAAACCTCTCGGTGAAAGAGCCATCATTTACTACATACGAAATACATCGCGAGAAACCGATTTTAATGAACCAAGAGCCGTTTAATCGCGGCTCTTTTATTTTTCCCTGTATCTTTTCGCACGCAAAATCCCACTCAAGCCGGAATCATTTGACAGGATTGCCTACTTTTGTAAAAACCCAAAAGAATATCATGAAAAACATCTTCCTTGCTTTAATAACCCTGTTTGTCATCAGCGCATGTAATTGCGATCAGTACAACCGTTCTCAATTGAATGAAGCCACCCCCGAAGAGGCCGGTTTTTCATCGGCACGACTGGCGAGAGCCGATACGCTCATTAATGAATATATGCAAAAGGGCTGGTTACCCGGAGGAATCTTCCTTATTGCACGCCACGGTGAAATTGCTTACTACAAGAACTTTGGCTACCGATCAACCGCACAGGATGATCCCTACCAAAAAGATGATATTTTCCGTATTGCATCAATGACTAAAGCAATTACAACAGTTTCGATTATGCAGTTGTACGAAAACGGAAAACTTTGCCTCGATGATCCGGTTTCGGATTATATCCCCGCATTCAAAAACTCGGTTGTCCTCGACACATTCAACCCGGCAGACTCTTCCTATACAACAGTTCCTGCTGAACACCCAATCACGATCAGGCATTTGCTTACCCATACTTCCGGAATTGCATATGGCGATTTTAACCCTGGCAAAATTCAGGCTGTTTACAAAAAATCGGACATGCTTGCTGTTGGCCTTTCACACAGCTCGTGGACGACCGAAGAATTTGTTAACCGTTTGGCAGCAGTTCCGTTGGCCTTTCAGCCAGGCAAGCGCTTTTTGTATGGTCTGAATATGGATGTGCTTGGCCGCGTAATTGAAGTTGTTTCGGAAAAAACGCTGGCTGAATATTTTAAAGAAAACATTTTTGACCCGCTCGGAATGGTCGATACTTATTTTTATCTCCCTGATGAAAAGAAAGACCGACTCGTTCCGGTGTATACTCAAAACGAACAAGGATTGAGCATGTCCGAACATGATGGGCTGACCGAAACGCTCGACTATCCCAAAAGCAAAGATTTCGGCCATTATGCCGGTGGTGGCGGCCTTTCCTCAACAGCCATGGATTATGCCCGTTTTATACAGGCCCTGATAAACAATGGCAATTTCAACAACTACCAACTACTGGGACGTAAAACGGTTGAACTGATGACTGCTGACCAATTTATAAGCCTCAACAAAAAAGGGAACGGATCCAGCACCATCCCGGGAAGTACCTATTGTCTTGGCTTTGGTCTGTTGACAGAGGATGGAGCCGGAATAAACTCAAAATCGCCCGGCACATACGAATGGGGCGGATATTTCAGCACCAAGTTTTTCATCGATCCCAAAGAAGACCTGATCTTCGTGGGGATGACCCAAATCTCACCTTTTACGCATTATGAATTTTACGAAAAGCTGACGAACATTATTTACGGAGCAATATCCGAGTAGCAAAAACACGAAGGAGGCTGATTCTGAAAATTCAGCCTCTTTTTTTGAAAAAAATGAACTCAACAAGCCAGTCAGTGTTATCTAATTGTTAACTTCGCGTTAATTTAAAGAAAAGTAACATTGTCTGAAAAATTCACATACTTCTCTCCAATTGGCCCCTTATGCATTGAAACATCAGCAGATAAGATTTGTGCTGTTTGTTTTTGTGATAAGGAAATCCACACGAAAGGATTCAATCATGGACTAAAGAAAAAGATCACACAACAACTGGATGAGTATTTTGCCGGGAACAGGTTTGTTTTTGATTTGCCAATAGCTTTTTCCGGGACTGAATTTCAATGCAAAGTATGGGAACAACTACAAACAATACCTTACGGAAGAATAATCACCTATGGGGAACTGGCCTATCAGCTTGGCAACAAAAAACTAGTACGCGCTGTTGGAGGGGCAAATTCAAGAAACCCGTTGGCAATTGTGGTACCATGCCACCGGGTGATCGGCAGTAACAATAAGTTAGTTGGCTATGCCGGAGGCTTGTGGCGAAAAAAATGGCTGCTCCAACACGAACAGACAAACAATCCGGATAAAACCACCTTGATCTGACCAGGGTCAATCTAAAAACTCCGGTCTCCGTTGGCAAAAACCAACCTCAATTCACCTATAAACAACTCCAAAAAAACAAATTCCGGTTTTTCGGTATTTCTGAATAAATTTACACGTTGATTCACCGTAAACTGTTTTTCAAAAACAATTCGACATAAAAGATTGAACATGCCCCTGATAACCATTTTATTAAACCCGGCTTTTAACGAAGTTGAATTTTTCAACTCCTCCCGTTTTTGGGACCTGACCATTCGTTTTTGTTTTAACCTGATCGTCTCGTTAATCATTGTCCGGTATATTTACTATCGCAAAACAAGACGAAAAGATTACCTGTTCACTTACCTTTTGATCAATACCATGATCTTCCTGCTGGCTTACCTGCTGTCGGGGGTCGAACTTAAACTTGGTTTTGCATTTGGGTTATTTGCCCTCTTCGGCATACTCCGCTACCGGACAAACCCGGTACAAATCAAAGAAATGACTTACCTCTTCGTATTAATCGGCGTTGCAGTGATCAACTCCATATCCGATGAATACATTCCATACATCGAAGTTTTACTCGCCAACCTTTCGTTGATTGTTATTTTATGGCTGCTCGAATACGCATTCCTGCTTTCACACGAATCATCAAAAAAAATCCTGTACGAAAAGATTGAACTGATCAATCAAAACAACCATGCGGCGCTCATCGAAGACCTGAAAAAACGTACCGGGATCAACATTCACCGGGTAGAAATTGTATCAATCAATTTTTTGAGAAACACCGCCCGGCTCATTATTTATTACTATGAAAAGAACAAGATTTTTAATGCAGAAGATCAGGTGTTTCAGAATGATTCGGACAATTAACAAAAACTGAGACACAAAAACGGCCTACCCTTTTGCTTTCCGATTAAAAAAATGGCGGGAATCTCCCCACTCCCCGTATCCAATCTCACTGCCTGCAATTTCAATGCGGGCTTCGAGGCAGTTTTTGCATAAATCGGCATCTTCATCCAAACAAGGCTTATCTTCATACAGCTGGTAATCCTTTCTGAATGATGAAGGCGTCAGGTTGGGCATAATCACGTTGGCTCCAATTTTCAGGGCTTTCTCTCTTCCGGCCGGGTCAATGGCCTGCAAGGCAGTGGCCGCTGCAATATTAATATCGGGCATCAGCAAACGCAGGGTGGCAACCATCCTCAAGGCCAGGTCAAAACGTTCCTGCTTCGTTTTTAACTGATTCCGGTATTCATAAAGCGGCGTATCTTCATGCTCAATGTAAGGCCCCATTCCAACCATGTCCACATCAAGCTTTTTCAGGAAAAGAAGATCATCAGCCAGGTCTTCCGTCGTTTGAAACGGGAGCCCGATCATTACGCCTGTGCCAACCTGATAACCGCACTCTCTCAAATGTCCCAGGCATTCCAACCGTTTCTGAAAAGAATGATGATCGTTTACCGGATGTATTCTTGAATACAATTCGGGCGATGAACTTTCGATCCGGAGCAAATAGCGATGGGCGCCGCTCTCGAACCAACGCCGGTAAGTATCCGGGCTTTGTTCGCCACACGACAGGGTGATGCCCAACTCACCGTTTGATAGTTTTTTTATGCCTTTCACCAACCGGTCAACCCGATCGACAAAAGCCGGCGACGACAATTCGCCCGATTGCAAAACCACCGAGCCAAACCGGTTTTCCCAGGCAAAATGGCAGGCGGCCAGTATTTCATCATCCGGGGCATCGTAACGGAACACGTTTTCATTGCTTTTCCGGATTCCGCAATACAGGCAATCTTTCGAACAAACATTCGAAAACTCGACCAGTCCCCGAAAAAAAACCTTCTTCCCAACAACCGCTTCTTTCCTTGCCAAAGCAGCCTCAAACAAGCGTTTCCGGTCATCTCCCTCCGCACCGATCAACATCACCAAATCATCTTTCGAAAAGGTTTCCTGAGTTAATATTTCCTGTATATTTTTCACGTTGCGAAGATAAACATTTCCCGACCGAACGCCTAAATCATTTTTTTGTATGAAATTCAGAAACTATTTAAGTTTTGTTTTTTAGAATTATTCGGATGGATTTTTTGCCTAATCAAGGCAAATTTGACGAGCATAGTAACCCCTACGTGAGGAAAATTAAACGAAGATTAGGTGAAAAAGACACCTATATAAAATGAAAGGATAAAATTTAAACAGTTTCTCAATCTTTATTGACAAAAAACTGTATCAAAAATCAAATTACTGCGTCAACACATTGCATGAAATTGCAAATTTGTTGAATATTCATTTTAAACCGTTAGTTTATAACAATGAACGCGATAATTAACCATATCTGGAAAGAAAATCACGACCAACTGCTGAGGTTCATCAAAAGCCGGGTGGACGATCCACACACGGCAGAGGATATTTTGCAGGATGTTTTTGTCAAAATCTTATCGAAAATCGATACGCTGAAAGACAGCGATAAACTGAAAAGCTGGGTGTACCAAATCACCCGCAATGTAATTGCCGACCACTACCGCGATATGCAAAAAGCAAACAAACTGGCCGACAGTCGGGCGGATGAAATTGAAGACGAAGAAAACGCCATGAAAGAAGCCGAAAGCTGGATTGGTTTGTATGTGCAGGAATTGCCTGAAAATTACCGGCAGGCAGTATCGTTATCCGAATTGCAGGGGCTTTCCGTTGCCCAGGTGGCCGATCAATTAAATATTTCGTACACAAATGCCCGGGCCCGGATAAACAGGGGAAGGCAAGCGCTAAAGAAAAACCTGACCGACTGTTGTACTTTTCATGTGGATGTTTACGGGAACGTAATTGACTATCACCGGAACAAGCCAAAATGTGATGACTGTAATTAATGCCATCATATAGTGTGTCCAAAATCACACTGCCACGTCTACCTGGTATAAATTTCAAAAATGAAAAGTCATGCAAAACAAAAATGAAATCAGGGACACTGTACGCGAAAGATACAGTCAGGTTGTAACAAATGCAGCAGGTTGCTGTTCCCCAAATGACCAATCAGCTTGTTGCTCACAAAACGATTTCGACATTCAGTCGTTCAGGCTGGGCTATTCAAAAGAAGAATTGCAATCGGTGCCGGAAGGCTCAAATCTTGGTTTGGGTTGCGGAAACCCGCAGGCAATTGCCAACCTGAAACCAGGCGAAGTGGTTATTGATTTGGGAAGCGGAGCCGGTTTTGACGCATTTCTTGCTGCCCGGCAGGTGGGAGAAACCGGCAAAGTAATTGGCGTGGACATGACCCCGGCCATGATTACCAAAGCACGTAGCAACGCCGAAAAGATCGGAACTTCACAAGTTGAATTCCGTTTAGGTGAAATTGAGCACCTCCCGATAGCTGACGGGATTGCCGATGTGATCATCTCGAACTGTGTGATCAATCTTTCACCCGATAAACCGCAAGTTTTCCGGGAAGCATTCCGGGTATTAAAATCTGGGGGAAGACTGGCAATTTCCGATGTGGTCAGCCTGCACGAACTCCCTGAAAAAGTCAAATCGGACATGGAGCTTTACGGGGCCTGTATCTCCGGGGCCTCATCAATCGAGGCTCTGACCAAAATGATGGAAGAAGCCGGCTTTTCGGATATCCGTATCCAACCAAAAGCTGAAAGCAAGGCGATAATTGAAGAATGGGACAGCAGCAATACCTTTTCCGATTATGTCATTTCAGCAACGATCGAAGCCATCAAAAAATAATAAGAATATCCGACAATTTACCCAATACCATCTATCGTCATTAAGTTGTCATTTAATAGTCATTCTTAGCGGTTCAGAAACAATTAATGACGACCGAATGACAAATAATGACTGTAAGGTAAGTACAGGTAAACCGAATTGGGTAAGAAAACGGACAATTGATAAAAAATATAACCGGCAGGCCATTCCTTAATCCTGGAGTGGCCTGCCTCTAAATCTGAAACAATGGATAACATCATACCAATCGACCTGTCGGAATTGCCTGAGATTAAAAACTTGCTTGAAGAAGTTGATTTACCGATTTCAGACCTGGACGTTGCCCCGGTTCATTTCTTTGGAATAAAGAACGGAACAAATATTATTGCCGTGGGAGCATTGGAAGTGTACGGCACAAATGCGATTCTGCGTTCGGTGGCCGTCAAAAGCACATTGCAAAACCAGGGGCTGGGCAAGGAAATTGTGTCGTTCCTCGAAACAAAAGCAAAAGAAATGGGAATCCGCCAACTGTTTTTGCTGACCACCACTGCCGATGCCTTTTTCAAAAAGCTGAATTACCTACCAACCGACCGGGAGAAATGCCCGAGAGAAATCCGGGAGAGTGAAGAATTCGCCAACCTGTGCCCTTCAATTGCAAGTTGTTTGAGCAAACAACTGTCTGTTCCCAATGATTCTTCTTTTTCTGATTAATACTGGTTTAAATTATCGACTTTTTGTTGGTATCTCCTGCTTTTATTTCGTTCTCCTTCTTAACTTTGCAGCGAACCTGCGGGAAGGTCATTCAGACTGACTTCAAGGGACGAAGGATTACTTATTTTGGAGAATGATGATTGATCAATAATCATCATTTTATGTATTTCCTCTCCTGTGCCCGCAAAAACCAAAAATCATGAACACGGATAAAAGATTGGGATTTGTCGGGATCATCATCGAAGACCGCACCCGGAGCGCAACAACTGTAAATGACATACTTTCAGCCCACGCCGACCTCATCCTCGCACGGACAGGCATCCCGCACATTAAAGGAAACACTTCGGTTATTACCCTCGTGGTTGACAGCACCACCGACGAACTTGGCAAACTCACCGGCCGCCTGGGGAGCATTGAGGGTGTTCAGGTAAAATCAGGACTGGCAAAAAAATAAAATACATGGAAATTACTACCGCAAACTTTATCAACGAACAGGAAATTGAAAATGTCCTGCAAAAATACAGCTCGCCCACCAACGGACAAGTGAGCGAGGTACTGGCAAAAGCTGCTCAGATGAAAGGCTTAAACCTGGAAGAAGTAGCCATTCTGACCAGTATCGAAGAACCGGAACTGCTGCAGGAACTTTTTCAGGTTGCCAACAACATAAAAGACACAATCTACGGGAAACGACTTGTGATGTTCGCCCCGCTTTACATTTCGAACCTGTGTGCCAACGAGTGTACCTACTGTGCATTCAGGGCAAAAAACAAGGCCATTGTCCGGCGTTCGCTTACCCAAACCGAGATAAAACACGAAACGGAAGCGCTGATCAAACAGGGGCACAAACGGGTCTTGCTGGTTGCCGGCGAATCCTACCCGGGAAATGATTTTCAATATGTGCTCGACTCGGTGCGCTCGGTTTACGAGGCACGATACAACGATACGGAAATCCGCCGGGTGAATGTGAATGTGGCGCCGCTCACCTTCGAAGAATTCAAATTATTGAAGGCCGAAAAAATCGGGACTTACCAGATTTTCCAGGAAACCTATCACCGGCCAACCTATAAAAAAGTCCACGTTGGGGGTAAAAAGATGAACTACGACTGGCGTGTTACCGCCCTTCACCGTGCCATGGAAGCAGGTATTGACGATGTGGGAATTGGTGTTCTGTTCGGCTTGTATGATTATCGTTTCGAAATCCTGGCCATGATGCAGCATATCAACGAGCTGGAACGTGCATTTGGCGTTGGACCGCACACGATTTCGGTGCCCCGCATGGAACCGGCAACCGGATCGGATATGGCTTCCAACCCGCCCTACCCTGTTTCCGACACCGAATTTCAAAAGATTGTGGCCATTCTCCGGCTGGCTGTCCCCTACACGGGCATCATCATGTCAACCAGAGAAACAGCCAAAATGCGCCGCGAAACATTTGCACTGGGTGTTTCCCAAATATCAGCTGGCAGCCGGACCAATCCGGGCGGTTATGAAGAAGAAGTAGAAGATGAAGTCTCCGGTCAGTTCAGCTTGGGCGATCACCGTCCATTGGATGAAGTCATTCGAGATGTAGCCGAAATGGGATACATTCCATCCTTCTGCACCGGTTGTTACCGCCTGGGAAGAACCGGACGCGATTTTATGGATTTGGCAAAACCCGGCGCCATCAAAGCTCATTGCGGCCCCAATGCTCTGTCAAGTTTCATGGAATACCTCAACAATTACGCGTCGCCTCAAACCTTCGAGGTAGGCACTCAATTGATTGAGAAAACAATTGCAGAAATGCAGGGACTGCCAAAAGAACGGGCACGAAAACTGGTTGACCGTGTGCAAAACGGGCAAAAAGATGTATTTTGCTAAAGGCTGGATGCTAGATACTGGATTCTTGATTCTTGATCCTTGAAGCTCAGCGCTTATGTGCCCTAATGTGCATATGTGGTTCAGACTGGTCATTAGTCATTAGTCATTGGTCATTAGGAAATAGGGATTAGTCATTGGAATTTGGTCCCGAAGTTATCGGGATTGGAATTTAGAATTTGAAACTTGGAATTTGACTACTGAATGGATATGAAATAACTTATGAAAACACGAACCGAAACAGACTTTTTAGGCTCAATGGAAATACCGGCTGACGCGCTGTATGGCATTCACACCGCCCGGGCTCTGGAAAATTTCCAACTGTCCCGTCGCCCAGTCAATCCGGAACTGGTGAAGGCATACGGCTGGGTGAAACTGGCCTGTGCCCAGATTAACCGGGAACTAGGCTACTTCAGCAATGAGCAAAAGGCCGGTGCCATTGAACAGGCCTGCCGCGAAATGGCCGATGGCCTGCTTACCGATTCTGTTTTGGTGGATGCACTTCAGGGCGGTGCCGGAACTTCAACCAATATGAATGTGAATGAAGTGATTGCCAACCGGGCGCTCCTGATTTTGGGGAAAGAGCCTGGCAACTATGCAATCATTTCCCCGCTTGACGATATCAACCTGCACCAATCGACCAACGACACCTACCCAACAGCTTTAAAACTGGCTGCTATCTTTTTATTGCGACAACTGGAGCAGGCCGTTCTTGGCCTTCAGGAGGCTTTTCAGCAAAAAGAAAAAGAATTTGCCGATGTGGTGAAAATTGGCCGGACACAATTACAGGATGCCGTGCTGACGACATTGGGCCGCGAAATGGCTGCTTATGCCGAAGCATTTAATCGCGATCGCTGGCGAATATACAAATGCGAAGAACGTTTGCGGGTTGTCAACCTGGGTGGCACGGCCATCGGCAGCGGGCTGGGTGCTCCCCGGCAGTTCATCTTCCGGGCAACCGACCGCCTGCGCGAGTTGACCAACACGTCGCTGGCACGCGCAGAAAACCTGATGGAAAATACGCAAAACACCGACGTCTTTGTTGAAGTTTCCGGTATTATGAAAGCATGTGCAGGCAATTTATTCAAAGTATCAAACGACCTGCGGTTGCTGGCAAGCGGCCCCGATGCCGGTATTGGCGAGATCAATCTTCCGCCTTTGCAGGCCGGGTCATCCATCATGCCCGGAAAAATTAACCCGGTAATCCCCGAGGCTGTAGCACAGGCTGCGCTGCAAGTCATTGCAAACGATCAGCTCATTACCATGGCTGCCATGAACGGAAACCTGGAGCTTAACCAGTTTATGCCCGCCATTGCCGATGCGCTGCTAAACAGCCTCCAACTGCTCGAACATGCTGCTGCAATGCTTCATCATAAATGTGTTACAGGCATAACCGCAAACCGCGATAAATGCCGTCAACAGGTACTGAATTCGACCGCGGTAATAACAGCGATGATTCCCCAACTTGGGTACGAAACCTGCTCGAAAATTGTCAAGCAGGCCAATCAGCAAAACAAAACGATTCGCCAACTTGTACTTGAGCAAAACTTACTGAGCGAACCTGAATTTGACCAGGCCATCTCTCCCGAAGCAGTCAATAAACTTGGATTCTAACTGTATACATCGACATTTCTGAATATTTCTAAATTTTTGTTAAAGGTATTTTTATTTAGATTTATTCTTGATAAATTGGCACCATACAAAACTAAAATGGAAGAATATGAAAAAGTTAGTATTAGCCTTAGCTATCGTTTTTGCTTTCGGAGTTACATATGCCGGAAATGTTCAAACTGAAGGACAGACTACCAAAACTGAACAGGTGAGCAAAAAAGACAACGACGAAAAAGACAAAAAAGAAGCTAAAACTGAAAAGAAAGACGGTTGCTGCGAGAAAAAAACAAGCTGCTGCGAGAAAAAATCATCTTGTGATTCAAAAGAATCAAAGAGCTGTTGCAGCGAGAAAAAAGCCAGTGAAGAGAAAAAATAATTCACTTGCTTCATAAAATTCAAAGCCGGTTTTCCCGGCTTTTTTTTATTTATTACACTTTACAACCCATGTTGGGGGTTCTGTTTTTATCGAAAGCATTGAATAAAAACCAGATACTTCGTACTTTCGCCCAAAATATTTATTTGATGAAATCACCCAAGTCATTTCGCCTTCACATAGGTCTGTTTGGCCGCCGTAACGTAGGAAAGTCTTCTATTTTAAATGCGCTGACACAACAGGAGGTTTCCATTGTTTCGGACATTGCAGGAACGACAACCGATCCGGTAGAAAAGCCGATGGAGCTTTTGCCGCTTGGCCCTGTGTTATTCATCGACACGGCAGGCATTGACGATGTGGGCGCGTTGGGTGAAAAACGCATCAAAAAAACAATGGCCGTCATTGACCGGACTGATTTGGGCATCATCGTATCAAACAGTAAAGATTGGGGCGACTTTGAAGAACAAATACTGAAGGAACTAAAAGACCGTGACATACCAGTGATCCTTGTTTTCAACAAAGCCGATATCTACGAGTCGAGAAACTGTAAGCTGAATAGTTTTGCTGGTGATAAACTTCCGGCTATTGAAACTTCGGCTGTTACCAACTTTGGCATTCAGCAATTGCGTGAAGCCATTTTAAAATCGGCGCCGGACGATTTCATCAACCGCCCGGCCATTATTGCCGACCTGGTTGGCCCCGGCGAAGCAGCCATCCTGGTGGTACCGATTGACAAGGAAGCGCCCAAAGGTCGGCTCATCCTGCCACAGGTACAAAGCATCCGGGATTTGCTTGATGGTGATTCGTTTTGCATGGTGGTGAAAGAGCGCGAACTGCGCGAGGCCCTAAACAGGCTGAACAAGCCACCCAAACTGGTAGTAACCGACAGCCAGGCCTTTTTGAAAGTAGCCGCCGACACGCCCCCCGAAATCCCCCTGACCAGTTTCTCCATCTTATTTGCCCGCCACCAGGGCGATCTGAATGAAATGGTTCGCGGTGCCATGGCCATTGATCAACTAAAGGCTGGCGATAAGGTGCTAATTGCAGAGGCCTGCTCACACCACCCGATTGGCGAAGATATCGGCACGGTTAAAATCCCTCGCTGGCTGACCCAATACGTTGGCGGAAAACTGGAGATTGATAATGTGCGTGGACGCGATTTCCCTGAAAACATAACTGATTACAAGCTCATCATCCATTGCGGTGCCTGCATGTGGAACCGCAGGGAAATGCTTTCCCGCATTATGAAAGCCCGGCAATTAAACATTCCGATTACAAACTACGGATTAACAATTGCCTACTCACTAGGCATTTTTGAACGTGCCCTGCAACCTTTTCCGGCATCGCTGGAAATATTCAAACAAGCTAATAAGGGCTAGCTGGACTGACGAATAAACTCCTGGATTAGTGGTTCTGATTCTTTCATATCCGATTCCTGGATATACAAATCAACAACAGAAGGAACACCGCCGGCAAACCCGGCTACAACTGCTGAACCAAATTCATCTTTAATAATTGATTCTATTCCCATATTCTCAAGTTCTTCTCTCAGCAAATTAACGGTTAACGGACTTCCGCTAAAAACCCTGACTAAATTCAATCCCTGGCTCATGATATATTCTGTTTCTTGTTACTAAATGCACAGGATCATCAGGCAACATAGCTTCATCAATCCCGGCGTTACCATATTATGAAAACGATTGGTGAAAGTCAATATCCGGCAAGTGAATAAATGGGGAAAATTGAAATTTAGATTCATTCTAATGAAGAATAAACCAGAGCCAATACGATCGGTTATTTCTCAATCCTGATCCGGGCATCGACCGCAACAATTTTATCGCCCCGGCCAAGCAATGGGTTAATGTCCATTTCTTTAATCTCGGTAGCAAACCGCAGCAAGCTCGACAACCGGACAATGATGCCGGCAAATGTACGCAGATCAACCCCTTCCTGTCCACGATAGCCTTTGATGATTTTATATGACTTCAGATTTTTGATCATCGAGGTAGCCTCGGCAATGGTCAGCGGCGCCAGGCCCGAAGTAACATCTTTCAACACTTCGACCATGATGCCCCCCATTCCACACAGCATCACATGTCCAAAACGGTCTTCGTATTTTGCACCGATAAACAGCTCGATTCCCGAGGCCATTTCTGCCATCAGCACGGCTGTTGTTTCCGGTATTGCCATCAACCGATTGTATTCGCTGGCAACTGTTTCGGCACTGCGCACATTCAGCACTACCCCGCCCACTTCGGTTTTATGAACCGGCCCAATCACTTTCATCACCAGCGGAAAGCCTAACGCTTCAGCAATCTCCAGCGCTTCCTCTTTTGTATAGGCAACACGTTCCTGCACGCGCGGAATCCCGGCTGCATCAAACAAACGGTGAACAACCTCGGGTGACTGGAAGCCATCTTTTGCCTGATCGATGATCCGTCGGATTCCGGGGATATCAACCCCTTCCAGAAAAATCCGTTCCTCATGCGGTTTCGGGGTATTGTAAACACGGCTAAGCGCCCGTCCCAGCAACACTTCGTCCGGGAAATTCACATTACCGGCCTGAATGAAATGCGCCACATCATCTTTTACATTGATTACGGATGGCAAAATGGGATAGATCGGCTTTTTGCAACTGTGCATTTTCTTATTGAGCACCTCGTACACATCGCCAACCGGGAAAAGCCCCGGGCTCCCGTAAATAACGGCCATACCATCAACCTCGTCAAAATCGTTGTCGCAGGCATCAATGATGGCGCCTAGCTGTTCGGCATTTCCGGTAGCCAGAAAGTCAATGGGGTTTTCAACCGACGAACCGGGAAACAGCTTTTCTTTCAATGCTTCTTTTTGAGGTGAGTCTTCCAGCTTCGGGATTTTTAAACCACCAGCTTCAAGTGCATCGGTCAGCATAACAGCCGGCCCGCCTGCATGGGTGATAATCGCCATCCGTTTGCCTTTCATTTCTTTGCACATAAACACATTGGCAACCGTGGTCAACTCCTCACGGCCGTAACAACGGACAATGCCCGCCTTGCGAAAAAGCGCTTCAACAGCCGAATCGGAACTGGCCATTGCGCCGGTGTGCGACGAGGCTGCCCGTCGTCCAGCATCACTACACCCGGCTTTGATAGCAGCAATTCTACAGCCTTTCCGAATCAGCGAACGGGCATGTTTCAACAATTTATCAGGATTGTGGATACTTTCAATATAAAGCAGTTTGACACGGGTGCTTGTTTCGGGGTCGAACACATCATCCATAAACTCCAGCACATCTTCAACCCCAACCTGGGCCGAGTTGCCAACCGAAAATACGCTGGCAAAATGCAAGCCTTTCGGGATGCCCGACTCCATGATAAAAACGGCCGTCGCCCCCGAGCTCGAAATAAAATCGCAGCCCATCTGGTGCAATTTCGGAACCGGTGTGGTAAACACGCTGGCATGGACAGGAGTAATGATCCCAATGCAGTTCGGGCCAATCAGACTGGCTTTGTACTTGTTGACAATCGTCACAATTTGCTCCTCCAACTGACGGCCTTCTTCTCCTTCTTCACTAAAACCGGCGGAGATGATGATGAAGCCTTTCGTTCCTTTTTGAGCGGCCAGTTTTTCCACCGTCTCGGGGCAAAACCGCGCAGGAATAGCCAAAACAGCCAATTCAACCGCCGGTAATTCGTCAACCGATTGGAAAGACGGTACACCTTGCACCTGTTCCCCTTTCGGGTTCACGGCCATTAATTTGCCTTTAAATTGATTGTCGATAAGGTTTTTTAGCAGCTTGCCCCCGGGTTTTGAAATGTTGTTTGAAGCACCAACAACAACAATGCTTTTGGGCCAAATGAGTTCTCGCGTCAGCATGAATTAGTTTTTTTGATGGTACTCAAATTTACAAATAAGCCCGACAACACGGCCTGATATTTTTCAGGTTAGCGGGCAAATCCCATGTCAGTACAAAAAAAATAGATAGTTTTGGCACCAGAATGAGCAACCTTTCCGAACAACGAATCATGGTTTACTGCGACTTCTCGGAGTCGATGCACCACGCCCTTATGCATGGCGCGCGGATAGCCGGTATTTTCAGAAAAGAGCTTTGCCTTTTTCACCCGCTGGGGAAAGGCGACAAAGATAAAAAGCTGGCGGCACAAAAGGCGCTTGGCTCCATCATCCGCAAACTGAAAGCTGACTTGCCTGCATTGACCATTTCGAGCCTGACGCTAAAAGGCAACCTGTACGACAATATTGACCGCATTGGCGAACAGTACGACGGAGTGATGCTCGTTCTTACACGGGACAAGATCAGGCAGAAACTCCCGGCCCTGCAGATCAGCCAAATCCCGTTCTTGTTTGTAAACGGCAACTCATCTGAATCGCTGCAATATAAACGGGTAATGCTGCCGGTCGATTTCCGGAAAGTAATGAAAGACACCTCGCTTTGGGCCTCGTACTTCGGCCGGTTCAATAAATCGGAAATCCAGGTGATGTGTGCCAACGAAAAAGCAGCGGACAGGCTTTCGATGATTAAAAAGAACCGAAAGTTTATCGAGAAACTGCTGTTCAAACTGCACTTGGATGTTCATTTCACCAAAAGTAAAAAAGGAAGTTTCAGCCTGCCTTTCGAAGCGCTCGACCATTGCCTGAAAGAAAGTTTTAATCTCATGATTATCCCGTCGAGCCAGCATATCAGCCTGCTCGACCTGATTGTTGGCCTGCCCGAAAAGAAGATCATCAACAAGGCGGGGAACCTGCCGGTGCTCTGCATCAACCCGAAACGAGATATGTATATTTTGTGCGACTGATGGCATGGGACATACCATTGGTATAAAGTTTCAAAAAAATTCCAGTGGCAAGTAGTAAGTAACAAGCTTCAAGCCGCAAGAAATTGACTATTTACGATTTACAAAAAATAAATTCCAAATACCAATCCCGATAGCCTGTATGTTTGTAGCGCATAAGTTTCCGCCCCCAGTATTAACTTGGGGGCAGCAAACAAACATTATAAATTGGAAACTTATGCAAGAACAAATTAACAAATTAGATTTCAGTGGTAAAAATATTTATGTTGGAATTGATATACACAAAACAAGTTGGACCGTGACAATTATTTTAGATCATATTACGCACAAAACCTTTTCTCAAACACCTTGTGCAAAAACATTAGGTGATTATTTGAGAAAGAACTTCCCCGGAGGGATTTATCACTCGGCCTATGAAGCTGGTTTTACAGGGTTCAGCACTCATCGGTTGCTTGAAAAAGAAGGTATCTCTAATATTGTCGTTAACCCATCAGATATTCCAACAACAGATAAAGACAAACGACAAAAGGAAGATAAGCGAGATAGTAGGAAGATTGCTCATTCTCTTCGGCAAAAGGCATTGGTCGGGATCCATGTTCCAAGTGAAGAATCAGAAGAATTGCGATCATTGTTAAAATGCAGGGTAACCCTGGTAAAAGAAATAACCCGGTATAAGAACCGTGTAAAATCGCTTTTGTTTCAATATGGTGTGGTTATCCCTGATAATTTCATTGCCGGGTCTAAACATTTTTCGAATACTTATATCAATTGGCTCAGAACTATTGTGTTTCAAACAATAAATGGCAGGTTAGCATTGGAAAGCCTTCTTAACACAACTATTCTATTACGACAGGAGCTTTTAAAAATGAACAAGGAAATCAGGGCAATATACCGTGGGCCAAAATATCAGGAGTTGGTTAAACTTTTAACTAGTATTCCCGGGGTAGGTGAATACACGGCAATCATTTTTATTGCCTTTATTGAAGATATGGGCAGATTTTGCACCTTGGATGAATTGTGTTCCTACGTTGGATTGATACCGTCAACAAACTCTAGCGGGGAAAATGACAAGACAGGAAAGATTACCATGCGGAGCAATAAAATACTGAGGGGTTTAATCATTGAAAGTGCATGGATTGCTGCACGTAGAGATCCTGCGTTAATGATGGCCTATCAAACTTTATGTGAAAGGATGAAACCTTCAAAAGCAATTATCAGGATCGCAAAAAAATTATTGAGCCGCATGCGTTATGTCTGGAACAATAATGAAAAATATGAATATGCCGTAGTGGCATAATTTGAAAATAATAGTTGCTTTATGAAACGCTAAAAAACAAGAACGTGAGACTGTTATCCGATAGTTGCGGCAAAACAGAGCCTGTTCACCGATAGTCTACAGCTCACTTCATTCATAAGTTAAAAGAAGGGATGCAGCTGAATAGTAATATTCAGACTGTTTATAGAAGTCTGTTTTTCATATAAAGCAATGGTATTGAAATATTGATAACTCATAAACTGTTTATTTTAATGAAATGAGTTATCAACATTCCAACACCTCATTAACACCAACAGTGGAAATTTATGCAAGAATATTTGGAATACAACATAGAAGCCATCGGGATTGCAGTGATCAGTCACAGTATCCAGTATAGAGTATCTAATGGCTTGCAGCTTCTTTAACCACAGATTACGCAGAGAATGTGCAAAGGTGCATAGAGTCACAGTATCGAGAATCCAGAATCCAGCATCCAGTATCCAGAGACCAGCACCGTGGGCAACAGCTATTATCCCGCTACTCGCCACTTTTATACCATTCATACATCCGTTCAACTCCCTCCTCAATTTCAATTTGGTGGTGCCAGCCAAGTGAATGAAGTTTGCTTACATCAGTTAGTTTACGCATGGTACCGTCAGGCTTGGAAGCATTGAACACCAGTTCGCCGTTAAAACCTGTTTTTTCTTTGATCAGATAAGCCAGATCACGAATGGAAATTTCCTTACCTGTACCAATATTGATGTGGGTGTTGCGAACCTCATTTTTCCATACGTCATCCTGAACACCCGCAGAATGTGAGGCGGTCTGCACTTTTGCTGAAGAGATTGCTTCGTCATTCTTCCTCGCAATGACGTCAGAGAAGTTAATGTTCTCCATGAGATAAACGCAGGCATCGGCCATTTCTTCGCTCCAGAGGAATTCGCGCATCGGAGCTCCTGTTCCCCAAATCTCGATTGACACGTCATCGCGAACGACGTCAGGAGTGCGGCGATCTGTTTCCTCCTGGTTCGACAGATTGCTTCGCCCTTTTCCGTTTTGCTTCAACTCCCTGCAATAACGAACACCATACTTATCGAGGATGGCAGCAATTTCAGGTTCATTTGCTTTCCCATCTATACCTTCAACAGGATTTTTATCCAGATCGTTCCGGATAGCTTCCCAATTGTTTTCTTCCAAACATTTACCCAGATGAATTTTCCGGATCAGGGCTGGCAATACATGCGACTTTTCCAGGTCGAAATTGTCATTTGGCCCGTACAGGTTTGTTGGCATTACCGAAATATAATTGGTACCATATTGCAGGTTATAACTTTCACACAATTTGATACCGGCAATCTTGGCAATGGCGTACGGCTCGTTAGTGTATTCGAGCGGCGATGTCAGCAAACAGTTCTCAGGCATGGGCTGAGGCGCGTCCCTTGGATAAATACAGGTTGACCCCAGGAACATCAGTTTTTTCACCTGATTTTTGTACGCCGCATGGATCACATTATTCTGGATCATCAGGTTCTCGGAAATGAATTGTCCTCGGTAAATGTTGTTGGCCATAATGCCCCCCACTTTTGCAGCAGCCAGGAACACATATTCGGGCTTTTCCTGTACAAAAAAGTCCATCACTGCCTGCTGGTTGGTCAAATCCAACTCTCGGTGGGTACGAAATACAAAGTTGGTGTATCCTTTTTCCTGAAGGTTTTTCAGAATGGCCGACCCCACCAAGCCCCGATGTCCGGCGATATATATTTTACTGTTCTTTTCCATATTTTCAATATTTTATCCACAGATTGAACCAGATAAATTTCACAGATTCACCCGGATTTTCAAAATTTTATAGGATCACACGTTTGATTTGAGCTTTGGGCGTACTAAAATTGACTAAAAGCCCCAACTTGTAGTTAGTAGCTTTCAGGTAATTCAATACTTGTGCAATGTACTCATCTATCAACCCTTCTGTTGCCTTTATTTCCAGAATAATGTTGTCATAACAGATGAAATCAGCAATGTAATATTTATCCAACTTTTGTCCCTTATAATGCACTTCAAGTCTTTTTTCTTTATGAAAAGGAATTTGCTGATTAATCAGTTCAATCATTAAAGCCTCCTGATAAACAGATTCAAGAAAACCATGTCCCAGTTGATTGTGTACTTCATAACAGGCACCAATAATTCTCCTGGTTTCTTCTGAGTATAAAAATTCACTATTTGCACTCATCTTGCTATTTCATCAGTGTTCATCTTATAATTTTAACTGAGTGTATCCCACAGATAGAATAATCAGGTATAAATAAAAACAGTGAATTCTCCTGTTCCCACAGTCCTTCAAATTATATCTGTGAAAATCAGTGGATATTATCTAAGTGAATTCGTGGATAAAATCTTATTCAAAGTAATTCATCACCTGGTAGCCACCATCTTTCAGGTAGGCGTCTTTTTTCATCAGTTTGATGTCGGATTGCATCATATCTTTCACCAAACCATTCAGGTCGTACTGCGGTTCCCAGCCCAACACGCTTTTAGATTTGGCCGGATCGCCAATTAGCAGGTCTACTTCGGTCAGGCGGAAATACTGAGGATCAACCGCCACCACGATCTTGTCATTCTGACGAAGGTCAGAATCTGTACCGATTTCAGTAATTCGTTTCTTGATGTTTTCTAAGTACTGTTCGCCGACTTTCTCTGTAAAGAGCTTCTCGTCGATAGCAGTGAGATACCCTTTCTCATCGGCACCTTCGCCTACAAACGAAATTTCCAGCCCAACCTCGGCCCCTGCCAGTTTTATAAAATCCCGAATGGTTGTTGTAATACCGGTTGCAATTACATAATCATCCGGTTTATCTTGTTGCAAAATGAGGTACATCGCCTTAATGTAGTCTTTGGCATGTCCCCAATCGCGTTTGCTCGATAGGTTACCCATAAACACCGTATCCTGCATCCCCAAAGCAATGCGGCTGATGGCACGTGTAACTTTACGGGTAACAAAAGTTTCTCCACGGATCGGACTTTCGTGATTAAACAAAATACCATTTGAAGCGTGCATCTTGTAGGCTTCACGGTAGTTCACCGTAATCCAGTAAGCATACATCTTGGCTACCGCATAGGGCGAACGAGGATAAAAAGGCGTGGTTTCGCGTTGCGGCACTTCCTGAACCAATCCATACAATTCGCTGGTTGAAGCCTGGTAAATCCTTGTTTTTTCGGTTAACCCCAGCAGGCGAACGGCTTCCAGAATGCGAAGGGTCCCGATTCCGTCGGCATTGGCCGTATATTCGGGCGTATCAAAACTCACCTTCACATGGCTCATGGCCGCCAGGTTGTAAATCTCGTCGGGTTGTACTTCCTGAATAATACGTGTCAGGTTCATCGAATCGGTCAGGTCGCCGTAATGCAAAATAAAATTGCGGTTTTCCACATGCGGGTCTTGATACAAGTGATCAATCCGATCGGTATTAAACATCGAAGAACGGCGTTTTAAACCGTGTACAATGTATCCTTTTTTCAATAAGTATTCCGAAAGATAGGCGCCATCTTGTCCGGTAACGCCTGTTATAAATGCTGTTTTTTGCGACATGGCATTAATTTGTTTAATAATTTATTATTCTTAATATGAACGTCGAAGGCTATCTGGTCATTGGTCATTAGTCATTGGTTAACTGGGCATTGGGCACGACTCGAAACTTCTTAGCGTCTTTGCGCCTTAGCGTGAGATTTTAACCGCAAAGAACGTGAAGTTACAAAGTCACAAAGTCACAGTGTCCAGTCACAGTATCCAGTGGCTTGCAGCTAGCAGCTAACAACTTGTAGCTTTGTAACAACCCCCTGCCCCCCTAAAGGGGGAAGCTGCTCAACGAGCCAGGCAATAAGCCCCTTTAGGGGTTTGGGGTAAAAAATAGAGAGAGATTATAGTCATAGGCTTGCAGCTTCTTTATCCACAGATGTACACAAATTATTTCACTAATTTACACAAATGAGTGTTTCGTTATAAGTCACTACCCGAAACTTCTTAGCGCCTTCGCGCCTTTACGTGAAATTTTAAACACGGAGACACAAAGTCACAGT
>JBNKTK010000019.1:0-24111 GCA_050298035.1 Mangrovibacterium sp.
AGAGGAATAGCCGACCCAGCTTTTCGTTGACAGGATAACCTGAATAATGTTTCTCAGGTAACCGGATTTTTGTTCGATAAACCAGCAGGTTAGCGGGTAAGTTAGGAGGAAAACCAATCCAAGGGTGAAATCAACCAGGCGTTTATTCCGTTGGTTCTGTTCTTTCGAAATCGCGTTTAAATGAACCACGTAAAGTTCACCTGCCGTATCGATTGAGCTGCTGCCAATGATGGAAAGGCTTTCGGGCGGCGCTATTTTGTATTCAATATTCAGGTCGCTCAATTCAAGCATGTAGCTGATAATTTGTTGCGAAGGCAGGTCGTTGGCGCTAAAAATCACTTCATCAATTTTATGGATACGGATTACCTCGCGCAATTGGGAAATGTTTCCAAGGTAGCCATCGGGGTGCCCTTCAGTGTCGGGTAGCACCAGTCCTGCAAGGTCAATTCGCATGTGCGAATCTCTGATCAAACCGGTAATTCTCGAGGCTTCTTCCTGGTTCGCTATCAGGGCCACTTTCTTTTTCTTGTTTAAATCGAAGTGGAAACGTTGCACCCCTGCTTTGCTGAGAATAAACCGGTAAGCCAGTAAGCTGATAATCGCCCAAACCGACCCGAGCAGGATGAGCGCCCTTGAAAAACGCCAGCTTTCGCTTATTAGTGAATAAGCCAGCAGGATTACCACACTTCCCCAAACCAGGCCTTTTAAAAGATTCAGTATTTTGATTTTCTTTTGATATCCGCCTGAGAACCAGATGGCGGTAACCCAGATCAGGATGTAGCACGGGACAACAATTTGTAAATATTCGGATGGATAATGGCCTTGTTCAAATTTATAGTTTTCCCAGTATGGAAGGATAAGAAGGAAACCGGCAAAAATTACCAGGGCATCAATAAGCGGGAGAAAGGCAGCTTTCAGTACACGACTGCTTATTGCCAGAAGTGCCCGGAAGTAAATAGCCAGGTGGATCAGGAATGAAAAAATATCGGCTCTTCCTTTTGAAAAATGTTTCCGTGCAAAAATGATCATTGCCTGGTAAAACACTTTTACGTAGTTGATGCTCCCTTTTTTAGTGCTTTCTCCTTTATAATGGATAATTGTAGTTTCGGGGAAATAGTAATTTTTGTAGCCACCAAGCGTAATGCGGTATGAGAGGTCAATATCTTCTCCATACATGAAGAAGCCTTCATCAAGCAACCCGACTTCATCCAGTGTTTTCTTGCGCATCAGCATGAAAGCGCCCGCCAAAACATCGATCTCATGGGTTTGGTCCTTGTCAAGGTGCCCGAGATGATAACGGGCAAACCGTTTCGATCTGCTGAATAACCGTGAAAGCCCAAAGATTTTGTAGAAAGCGACCATTGGTGTTGGCAGGCCACGCTTCGATTCAGGTAAGAAACGACCTTTGCCATCGATCATTTTTACGCCAAGCCCGCCGGCATCAGGGTGCTTGTCCATGAAACGGAGGCATTTGGTAAAACTGTCTTCTTCAACAATAGTATCCGGGTTAAGCAGGAGGATGTATTCTCCGGTTGCCAGTCTGGCAGCCTGGTTGTTTGCTTTTGCGAAACCTTTGTTGTCGTGGTTTTCAATGAGCCTGACTGTCGGAAACTTTTCGCGAACCATTTGGCAGGAGCCATCTACCGAATTATTGTCAACCACAAACACTTCTGCTTCCAGGTCAGCACATGCCTTCATGACAGAATGCAGGCACTGTTCCAAAAAGTATTTGACATTATAATTGACAATGATGACAGATAGCTTCATACGCTGTGTTTGTTATTGCGAGATTGAACTTTCAAAATCAAGCCTGTTCTTTATCGATCGTCCCAGGGTGAGTTCATCGGCATATTCCAGCTCGTCGCCAATCGAAACGCCTCTCGCCAGGGTCGATATTTTTATGTGATGATCTTTCAGCTTTTTGTAGATGTAAAAATTGGTCGTGTCGCCTTCCATGGTGGTGCTGAGAGCCAGGATAACCTCGGACACATTCCCGTTTTTTACCCGTTCAATCAGCGAATTAATTTCCAGATCGGCAGGCCCTATCCCATCCATGGGCGAAATAATCCCTCCCAGTACATGGTACAGGCCGGTAAATTGGTGCGTGTTTTCAATCGCCATCACGTCGCGGATGGTTTCAACAACACAAATAATTTCCGGCATCCGGTCTGGTTGGCTGCAAATGTTGCAAATGTCAACATCCGAAATGTTGTGGCAAATTTTGCAATGTTTTATTTCGGTGCGTGCCTGAATAATGCTGTGCCCAAATATTTCAACCTCGCTGCTGTCCTGTTTCAGCAGATGCAAAACCAACCTGAGCGCTGTCTTCCTTCCAATACCCGGGAGCTTTGAAAATTCATTCACCGCGTTCTCCAAAAGTCTGGAAGGAAATTTTTCCGTCATCATGCCATCTGTTTTTTAGTAGCCTCAAATTTAATAAGTGAAAATCAAACAGGCGCCTGATGTTTGTTTTTTCTTTATTCTTTTAGGTATTTCGTCAACGTTTCGATCACTTGTTCAATCCGAAGCGGTTTGACAAGTACTTCGTTGCTCCCTGCATTCATGCACCGGATTTTGTCATCGCTCATCGCGTAGGCTGTTTGGGCAATGATTGGTGTTTGTTTGTCGGTTTCGCGTATTGTTTTTATGGCTTCGTAGCCATCCAACTCTGGTAGCTGGATATCCATCAAGATCAGGTCGACTTTGTTTTTTCGGTAGAGGTTGATGGCATCAATACCATCTTTTGCCCATAAAACTGTTGCTCCGGTGGGGGTAATGATTTCTTTCAGGTATTCGAAGTTGTAAACAACATCTTCGGCAATCAGGATTGTTCTTTCGTTGAAATTGATATTGGATTTGGCTGGTTGGGGATGTGTTATTTCCGGATTTTTGATTTTATCGTAGGGCAAGGTGAAATAGAATAGCGAACCTTTTGAAACTTGTGATTTTACTCCAATGCTCCCGCCGAGCAGGGTTACCAGTCCCTGGCAGATTGCCAGCCCTATACCGGCTCCTTCGGGTTTTTGTTTGTTTTCGTTTGTAGGTTGTAACTTGCGTTTGAAAATACTATTCTGCTTCTCGGGTGAAATACCGAAACCAGTATCTTCAACATAGAACTGGAGTTTCTGGTTTGAAAGTATCTGGTAGCCGAATTCGATGTGTCCGGCTTCTGTAAATTTCAGCGCGTTGGAGAGCAGCAGTTTCAGTACCTGTTTCAGCCTGCCGGGATCAGTGAAAATATAATCATGGTGTTTTATTTTTGGAACTCGTGACCTGATATCCAGGTGTCCTTTGTTTTTTACAAGCTTCATCGTTTGGAAAAGCTCATCTGTTTCTTTGATAATTTCAGACAAGGAGCAAGCTTCTTTTTTGATCTTCAGCTCATTTGCTTCGATTTTGGATAGAGCAACAAAATTGTCAATAAAACCAAGTAAAGCATAGCTGCTGTCTACAATGATGTTTAGGTACCTGCTGTACTGTTCGTTGTTTAACGTGTTCGTTTTTAACAGTTCGGTAAAACCGATGATGCCATTGAGCGATGTCCTGATTTCGTGGCTTACATCTGATAAAAAAATGTTTTTATACTGGATGGCATTCTCCGCTTGTCTTTTTGCTTTTTGGAGATCTACTTCCATTTTCTTTATAGTACTGATATTTCCTGCAATTTTAACGTAATGGGTGATTTCACCCCATTCGTTTCGGAGTGCAGAGATGGAAGCCAGTTCCCAATATAATGTCCCCTTCTTAGTCTTGTTCCTGAATTCTCCGCGCCATTCGTTACCTGAAGTTATCGTATTCCAGATCATTTTATAAAATGACTTGGGGTGGTAGCCTGATTTGAGGATGTTTGTTTTTTGGCCGATGGCTTCCTCGGCGGAGTATCCGGTCGTTTTACTGAAAGCCGGGTTGCAAAATTCGATAAACCCGTCAGTGTTTGTAATAACTATCGGAAGAGGGCTTTGGAGGATTGATTGTTGACGGATTTGCAGGGCCTCCTGGTTCTTTTTATCCGTTGTGTAATCCCTGTTTGTTCCCAACAGGCGTACTACCTGGTTCGATTGGTTTCGGATTGCTGCGGCACGACATTTTATCCATAGGTATGTCCCATTTTTATGTCTCATCCTGAATTCTGATTCAAATATCAGAGAAGTGTCTTTCATAAAATTGTCCAATTCAAATTTTATCCGGTGAAGGTCCTCCGGGTGAAGGTTGTCCATCCATGAAGAGAGTAAATTTGGGATTTCACCGGGAAGGTATCCCAGCATGAGTTTCCATTTTTTTGAAAAAAAAGTCGTGTTTTCCTCAGGTAACCATTCCCAAATTCCGTAGTCTGAGGACTCGGCAATAAGGTCGAAATGTTGTTTGTTTTCCAGGTATTTTTGTTTGATTTTTTCCTGGATGCTGATGTCCCGGATAATAACAGTTGCTGCTGTCACTTTATGTTCGTCATCAAACTCAGGGAAGATGCTGATCTCTGCGGGCAAGAGCTTCCCGTTCAGGCTCAGTTGTCTTTCTTCAAAAAACGGAATGCCTGATTGTATTGTTTGGGAGAGGGCTGTTTCAACAGAGCGGGAGTCGTCCCCCAGGTAACCAGCTTCGGTTAATGTTTTCCCGGAAAAGGGTGATTTTTTAAAATGAAAAAATGCAGGTAGATTATCTGAAAAGGTTAAATGCCTGCCCTTGGGATCAACCCGAATGAAGACTTCTCTGTCCATTCGATTATCCGGGGTGTGATCGGCCATTTTTTTGATCGGGGATTTTTTATCGTTCTCTTGAGGAACGTGATGCGGGTTGTTGTCTGAACTCATTGGTTTTTGTTTTGGACTACTTCAAAATTAAGGAATTAATATAAAAAATGACAGAGTAAAGATGAGATTTCCGGTGATTGGCAGAACGTGATGTCTTTTATTGGCGGCGAGACAGTGAATAAAAAAAGGATCTTCGAAGTGAAGACCCTTTTTGTTTGGCTGAAATATTTATTATTCACAGACTAATCCTGATCCGGTAAGAAGTTTGGATACATATAATTAGTAGGTGTAACAAATGTTTCCTTGATTGTACGGATTGAAACCCAACGCAGCATGTTGAACACGGAACCTGCTTTGTCGTTGGTGCCGGAACCGCGGGCGCCGCCGAACGGTTGCTGACCAACAACTGCCCCTGTTGGTTTATCGTTGATGTAGAAGTTCCCTGCCGAGTTTTCCAACCGTTTGGTGATTTTCTCAACATTGTACCGGTTTTGTGAGAAAACAGCTCCCGTTAGGGCATAAATTGATGTATTGTCGAGCAAGGTCAATGTTTCGTCCATTTTTTCATCTTCGTACACATAAACAGTGAGTACCGGGCCAAATAATTCTTCAACCATCGTCACGTAGTTGGGGTTTTTTGCCAGGATAACAGTTGGCTCAATAAAGTAGCCCACCGATTTGTTGTGATTCCCGCCAAAAATCACTTCGGCATCGGCATCCGTTTTTGCCCGGTCAATAAAGCCGGCAAGTTTGTCGAACGAAGCCTCGTCAATAACTGCATTCACAAAGTTTGTAAAATCTTCCGGCGGTCCCATTTTTACGGTTGACAGTTCATTGCCAAGTCGTTCACGCACATCTTCCCAGATGCTTTCCGGAATGTAAACACGGGAGGCTGCAGAACATTTTTGTCCCTGGTATTCGAATGCGCCCCGGAGCATGGCAATGGCCAGGCTTTGCGGGTCGGCGGTGTTGTCGGCAAAAATAAAGTCTTTGCCGCCAGTTTCGCCAACAATGCGCGGATATGATTTGTACTTGAAGATATTCTCTCCTATTGTTTTCCAGATTCCCTGGAACACACCGGTTGATCCGGTAAAGTGAATCCCTGCAAATTCGGGGTGCTCAAAAATGACATCACCAGCAACAGGTCCTGAAACATAAACAAGGTTGATTACTCCATCGGGGAGCCCGGCTTCCTGGAAAACCTCCATGATTACGGCTGCCGAATAGATTGCTGTCTTTGATGGTTTCCACACCACAACGTTACCCATCATTGCCGGTGCTGCGGGAAGGTTTCCTGCAATTGAGGTAAAATTGAACGGGGTGAGTGCAAAAACGAACCCTTCGAGCGGACGGAATTCATTGTAGTTCCATTGTCCCGGTGCCGATTCGGGTTGCATTTTGTAAATGTCAACCATGCACTTTACGCCAAAACGGAAGAAATCAGCCAATTCACATGCAGCATCAATTTCGGCCTGGAAAGCATTTTTTGACTGGCCCAACATGGTTGCTGCGTTTATCTTGTCGCGATAAGGGCCGGCAAGCAGATCGGCAGCTTTCAGGAAAATGCCTGCACGGTGTTGCCATGACATATTTGCCCATTCTTTTTTTGCCTCCAGTGCTGCATCAATTGCTATTTGAACATGGGAAGCATCGCCTTGGTAATAGTATCCTAGTGTGTGATTAATATCGTGAGGTGGAAAAATCCGGATGCGACGGTCAGTTGTAACCTCTTTCCCTCCAATAATCATCGGCAGCTCAACCTCCATTGATCTTAGCTCAGCGAGTTTTGCTTTCAATGTTGCTCGTTCAGGTGAACCTGGAGCATAAGTTTTTACCGGTTCATTTTTTGCTACAGGCACATTAAAAATTCCTTTGGGCATGATTTTGGGTTTATTTAGTTAATAATGTGTATTTTCGTTATGTGTTTTACCAATTACAAAGCTAAATGTTCAGGAAAATCTAATCCCTGACAAAAAACAGCTTTCAAAAAAAGCCTCATTCTATCCTGTTGAAAAGCTGTTGACAATTAAAAATTACTATATTTAGTCCGTTTTTCAGAGCTGCAACTCCATGTTAAAATCGATATATCACCTTTTGGTAAAACCCTATTCTTTCGATTCCGGTGAGGAAAAACGAAAAGTGTTGGGGTTGCATGTTACAGTTCTTGCAGGGCTTCTCTTTGGTGTGATCGATTTTGTCCGGTCAATGGTAGGGGTGGCCCAAAATGATTGCATCCCCGGCGATGTCGTTTTGATATCGATTTTTATTGTCGGGTTGTATTGTTTAAGAAATGCCCGGACTGCTTGTGCAATCAATATTGTTTATTTGCTACCGTTTCCGGTCTATTTCTTCTTTATAGCAAAGCAATATGCTATTTACCCGGTTCACACTACTGTTCAGCAAACCCTTTGGTCTTTGATTTTTGGATTTCTGTACCTGTTGTTTTTTAGTCAGAGCCGAATAAAACTGGCTGCATATTTCGGTGTTAGCCTGTTTGCAATGACTTATCATTTGTATGTTGCAGACCGGCTTGGTGATGCGACATCAATTATCTGGCAGCAAAAGGAGCTGCTTCTGAACCCTTATCTGATCCTTGCTCTCGTGTTTTTGTTGACTTTTCTTGTTGCCTGGAATTTTGAGCTTAACCTGCGCGAATTGAAAAACAGAGTAGCTGTAACCGATGCACAGATTTCGAATACTTTTCGTTCATATCCACAAGGTTTACTGTTACTGAGGTATAAACGCGATGAGATGGGAACGCCCGTTGGACTGGAAACCATCAAGGCCAATCAGGCCTTTGAGTCGATCTTCAGGGTTAGCGCCAGAGAATTGCGAAATGTAGATATCGATATTGTCTTTCCAAAAGTTTTCAGGGGGACATTCGACTGGAATAATTTCTTTTTCAACGAAAAGAAACAGAAAACCGAGATCAATGTAGATCATCTGAACAAATGGGTGGAAATGTATACCCTCTCGATAAACAAAGACCAGTTGGCCTGCATTTTTTATGAGACTACCCAGAAGCAACATTCAATTATAAGCCTGAAAGAAAGTAGGAAACGTTATAAAGTATTGCTGGAGGCAATCCCTGATTTGTTTTTTATAATTGATAAGGACGGGATTTACATGGATTTTGTCATCAAAGATTCGGAGATTCTTCAGATTAAGACCGATGATATTGTCGGTAATTCGATTTTTGAGGTGGGTTTTTCGGAGAAGATGTCCCGGAAGATTTATCAGTGTATTCAGGATGCTATCCGGTTTGATACGATCGAAACGATTGAGTACGCACTGGAGGTGCAGAAAGGAACTGCCATGTTTGAGATGCGGATTGCCAAACTGGATGACCATTCGGTTATTTCGATTGCCCGCGATATCACAAAGCGTAAAGTTGCTGAGATGAGGCTGGAAGAGGCCAAGCGGAAAGCAGAGGAAGCTGATCAGTTGAAATCGGCGTTCCTTGCCAATATCTCGCATGAAATCCGTACCCCGATGAATGCCATTATTGGCTTTTCGCGAATGCTTGGGTCGCCTGACTTTGACACGGACGAGAAAGACAGGTTTATCGACATTATAACCACTAATGGTAAATTGCTGATGGAAATGATCAACGACATGATCAGCTTGTCGAAAATTGAAAGCAACCAGGTGTCCGTGAAAAAAGGTTTCTGCAAGATCAATGACCTGATGGTCGAGCTTTACCGGGAGTATAGTATGGAGGTGAGTAGCAAACCAATCCGTTTAAAGCTGAATAATGAAAATGCCAACCCTAAATTTGGGGTGACTACAGATAAATATTTGCTCACAGAGATATTGAAGAAACTGATAGATAACGCGATCAAATTTACACAGCAGGGAGAAGTTGAATTTGGCTACCAGATGATCGGAAGGGACCGGTTGCAATTTTTTGTGAATGATACGGGGATTGGCATTGAACCTTATAATTTAGAACGTATCTTCGATCGTTTTCATCAAATCGATAACAAGACAACCCGGAAATATGAGGGAACAGGTCTGGGATTGGCCATTGCACAGCACTACACTGTTCTGCTGGGTGGGAAGATTGATGTTCAGTCAGAAATTGACAAAGGATCGAAATTTCATTTCGCGATTCCTTTTGAGGATGGGGAAAGCACCTTGAAGCTAATCCGCTAATTCCGGGAATTTAAAACCTGGTAGCCTACCAATTCATCATATCGTCCGGAAATCCCTTTGTAATAAATTAAAATCTGGTATTCGTTTTCCGTTTCATAATGACTGCCTTCCAGGACTGCTTCATCCGCTTTGTTCGATGCTTCGGGAACATAAACGTATTGGTAGTTGTAATATCCTTGTTTTAGCAACATGGTCAACTCATAGGAGGCCCGGTCGAAGTTCCAGGTCATTTCGTTACTTTGATTGGCATTCCAGTCGGTAAACGCTCCAAGCACGTTCACCGTGCCACCAACTAACGGGGCTTCCATGTGGAGCGAAAAATGAACGAAAACGTAATCACATTCTGTATCGTAATCGTTAATCCTGTCTTGACTTTCAATCACGTAATTGCCGTTCATCTCTTTGTATTCCGAGTATTTTTTGTTGGAACGGATTTCGTCGGTCATGAGTGTCAGGTGATAATACGGACGGTGGAACTCGGTTGAAAAGACATTCTCGCCGTTGTAGCGGAAAGTACGAGCATCGAAATAGCGATATTCATTTCCCCCCGGAAATACATTTTCTTTACTGTAATCGTAAACCAACTCATTGTCGCGGATAAAAAGCGGTTTTAAATCCGTGATGGCATCGTCCCACCTGCGGTTTTTCATGATCACCACTTTTACATCCTGCTGCGGGTTGGAAATTGCCAGCTTGTCGTGCCTGATGGTGAAATCAACTTCCTGGTTGTCACCCTTAAACGGATCGAAAGTGGCTCTTTTAACCAGACCCGAAACATCAACCTTTTGATCCAAAACATGAAACCGGCGAGTAAGCACCACTTTTTCCTTGTCCTGATTTTCGAATACAACGACCACGTAATTGCCTGAATATTTTAGTCTGACCCGCTCATTCGGGATCCGCAACTGGTAGTTGACATACTGCATGGTTGTGTTGAAGCTGGGGGCATAATCATCCAGCGGATTGTCTGCAAATCCCTCGATGTATTCGTTCTGCATGACAAACGATTCGTTCCAGTTGGCGTCGCAGTGGATGATGGTATAGGAATAATTTTTTACTTCGCCTGACAAGTCATCAAATTTCAAAACCAGGTTTTCATCCGAGTTCAGTGAGATGATTGGGTGGCTCAGTTCAAAACCTTCTTTGAATAATTGAACTGATTTTATCTCGTCCTTGTAAACAGCATTCTGGTAGTAAAACTCATTTTCATTTTTCGAAAAAGAATTTAATGAAAAGGTAATGAGAAGGAATAGCAGGAGATTTTTTGAGAATAACTTCATTTTATCGGAAAAGTATTCGGTTACGAAGTACAAAATATCAAATTATACGATGAGAACAGGCCTGTCAATACAGCTAACGTTTCTAATAGTTTAAATATTTCAAACCATTCAAGTTTACTAAGCAAAGATTGTGAAAAGTTTTTAATAATATTTACTTTTGCCTGCCTAAAATATTAAAACAACAAGGGATTACAATGTCAAAGCATTTTAAATTAAAGCGCGGATTGGACATACGGTTGAAAGGGGCTGCAGAAGCTGTTTTGGAAGCGTCTCCGGCGTCGAAAACCGTAGCAATTAAGCCAACCGATTTTCCTGGCTTAACTCCAAAACTAAGTGTGAAGGCTGACGCCCAGGTAAAGGCCGGTGATGCCCTGTTTTTCGATAAATACAATCCTGAAATTTTATTTACTTCACCAGTTAGCGGAACAGTAAAAGCTGTTAACCGTGGTGAACGACGTAAAATTCTGGAAGTTGTTGTTGAAGCAGATGGCAGGAATGAATACCGGGAGTTTACCAAAGCTGATCCTCTGAAGTTATCTCGTGAAGAAATTTGCGGGCAGTTGTTACAAAGTGGTATCTGGCCGTTTATCAAACAGCGTCCTTACGGAACTATTGCTAAAACAGCCGACACCCCTAAACATATTTTCATCTCGGGGTTTGATTCAAGCCCACTTGCACCTGATTATGACTTTTTATTCAAAGACGAAAAATCAGCACTGCAAACCGGGATTAATGCGTTAAGTAAAATAACTTCAGGATCCGTTTTTCTTGGTTTGTCGCCAAAACAAAATGATGGCCTTTGGGCTTCGTTAAAAAACGTAACAGTCAATACCTTCAGCGGGCCGCACCCGGCTGGTAATGTTGGTGTGCAAATCCATCACGTTTCTCCGATTGGTAAAGGAGACCTGATCTGGACACTTTCATTGCAGGCTGTTGTATTTATCGGTCGTTTGTTTGAAGCCGGTAAACTTGATATGACTAAGACGGTTGCGCTGGCCGGTTCGGAGGTGAAGGCGCCGAAGTACTACAAAACAGTTCAGGGTGCAGAAATCGGCAGCCTGGTGAGTGGCAAAACAAAACATGAAAAGCACGAACGCATTATCAGCGGGAATGTGCTTACCGGGGAAAAAGTGACTACCGATGCTTTTCTCGGGTTCTTTGACCAGCAAATCACAGTAATTCCTGAAGGAGATGAATATGAATTCCTTGGTTGGGCACAACCCGGCTTCGGTAAATTTTCAGCCAGTAAGGCATTCTTCTCCAGTTTACTCCCAAAGAAAGAATATGTACTAGATGCTAATATGCATGGCGGCGAGCGTGCATTTGTATTGTCCGGACAATATGAAAAATTTGTCCCCATGGATATTCTTCCTGTTTTCCTGCTAAAGGCCATTCTGGTAAACGATATCGACCGAATGGAACAACTCGGTATTTATGAGTTGATTGAGGAAGATCTTGCTCTGTGCGAATATGCCTGTACTTCTAAAATAAAAGTTCAGGATATCCTGCGTGAAGGTATAAACACCATGGTGAAAGAATTGGGATAAACGAACGGTTGCTTTAAAAAAAGATATTCAATGAAAGCGATAAGAAACTTTTTCGAAAAAACGAAACCTCATGTGCAGAAAGGGGCCAAGTACCATTGGCTGCATTCCACACATGATGCTTTCTTTACGTTATTTTTCGTTCAGAAAAATACATCTAAGTCGGGAACTCATATTCACGATTATATCGACATGAAAAGAACCATGGGGGTTGTTGTACTTGCCTTGGTTCCTGCCTTGTTGTTGGGTATGTACAATGTGGGCTACCAGCATTTCGGGGCACTCGGACAGTTGGATACTGCCGGTTTCTTCGACCTGTTCCTCTTTGGCTTGCTGAAAGTATTGCCAATTATCATTGTATCCTATGTGGTTGGTTTGGGAATTGAATTCATCTTTGCCCAGTTTCGTGGACATGAGGTGAATGAAGGTTTCCTTGTATCGGGGATTCTGATCCCGATGGTTATGCCGGTGAATACACCACTCTGGATGATTGCCATTGCTGTAGCTTTTGCTGTTGTATTTGGTAAAGAAGTTTTTGGTGGCACCGGGATGAATGTTTGGAACCCGGCGCTTGTTGCCCGTGCATTCCTGTTCTTTGCTTATCCGGGACAAATGTCCGGCGATTCTGTTTGGATCTCGGCAAAAGGAGTTAGCACACTGGTTGACGGTTTCACCGGGGCTACCCCAATGGCCCAGGCTGCTGCCGGCCATACCGACTTCAATACCTGGAATGCCTTTATCGGTTTAATCCCCGGTTCAATTGGCGAAACTTCAACTTTGGCCATTTTAATTGGTGCCGTTATCCTGATTGTTACCGGCATTGGTAGCTGGAAGATTATGGTTTCAACTGTAGCCGGTGGTGCTGTAATGGGATTACTGCTGAACGTGTTTGCAGGGAACAATGCCTATATGGCACTTCCGTTTTGGGAACATCTGATTATCGGAGGTTTTGCCTTTGGAGCTGTGTTCATGGCTACCGATCCTGTTTCGGCTGCACAAACTGAAAAAGGAAAATGGGTTTACGGTTTCCTGATTGGTTTACTGGCTATCCTGATTCGTGTTGTCAACCCGGCTTACCCGGAAGGTATGATGTTGGCCATTTTGCTGATGAACACTTTTGCACCGCTGATTGATTACAATGTCGTGCAGGGGAATATTAAACGCCGTTTGAAACGGGCAAAAGTAAATGCTTAATCTACAAAGACTATAAAAATGGACAGGAACGGTAATGTTTATACATTTATATATGCTTCGGTAATGGTTATCCTGGTTGCGGCGATACTTTCGATTGCTGCCCTTAACCTGAAACCGTATCAGCAGAGAAATATTGAAATTGAGAAAAAGCAGAATATCCTTGCTTCTGTGAACATTCCAACAACTGCACAGGATGCAGAGCAGGTTTACAGCGAGAAGATTGTTAACTCTTACGTCGTTAACTCAAAAGGTGAAAAGATTGAAGGGGAAGCTTTCTCAGTTGATTTGAAAAAGGAAAGAGCTAAACCGGTTGACCAACGTGAATTGCCGGTGTTTGAATGCCAGATCGACGGAACAGTGAAATACATCCTCCCGATGTATGGCGCTGGTTTGTGGGGACCGATTTGGGGGTATGTTTCTTTGAACGATGACATGAATACCATTTATGGTGCAACTTTCGACCATCAGGGGGAAACCCCGGGGTTGGGTGCAGAAATCTCTACGAAAGGGTTCCAAAGTCAGTTCAACGGGAAAACCATTTTTGGTACCGATGGCGGGTTCCTCTCAATTACAGTTGCAAAATCAAACGAGACTGCTCCGGCAGAACACAAAGTTGATGCAATTTCCGGAGGTACCATTACTTCCAAAGGTCTTCAGAAAATGCTTCTTGATGACCTGGGTGCATATAAAGATTTTCTCAACCAGAAAAAACAATAGAAGATGAGCGATAAAGAATCTTTATTTTCAAAGAAAAATTTGGGCTTGTTATCCAACCCGCTTAACAACAGCAACCCGATTACCGTACAGGTGCTTGGTATTTGTTCGGCCTTAGCGGTTACTGCCCAATTGAAGCCGGCCGTTGTTATGGCAATTTCTGTAACTTCTGTGCTTGCGTTTGCCAACGTGATAATTTCACTTTTGCGAAATACAATTCCCAACCGTATTCGTATTATCGTGCAGTTGGTTGTTATAGCCGCTTTGGTAATTCTGGTTGACCAGATTTTGAAAGCCTTTGTTTACGATGTGAGCAAGCAACTTTCGGTATTTGTTGGTTTGATTATTACCAACTGTATCCTGATGGGGCGTTTGGAAGCATTTGCGCTTGGTAACAAACCCTGGCCTTCATTTCTCGATGGGCTTGGAAACGGTGCCGGTTACGGTGCAATTTTGGTTATCGTTGCCTTCTTCCGCGAATTGCTTGGATCCGGAAGTATTTACGGGTTTAAACTGATCCCTGAGAGCTGGTACATCGCGAATGGTGGTTTCTACTCAAATAATGGGATGATGATTTTGCCTCCGATGGCTTTGATTACCGTTGGGGTCATCATTTGGGTGCAACGCAGTAAAAACCGTAAACTGATTGAAGATTAATTTTGAACATCACTAATTAAAAAAGATATGGAAAATCTGATTAATATATTTGTCAAGTCAATCTTCATTGAAAACATGGTTTTTGCATACTTCCTCGGAATGTGCTCATACCTGGCTGTTTCAAAATCAGTGAAGACTGCTACCGGGCTTGGAATTGCAGTAATCTTTGTACTGGCAATCACTTTGCCGGTTGACTACCTGCTTGAAAATTACGTGTTGAAAGAAGGTGCCCTGAAATGGTTAGGTGCCGGATTTGAAAATGTTGACCTGAGCTTCTTAAGCTTCATCATGTTCATCGCCGTTATCGCCTCAATGGTGCAATTGGTGGAAATGGTTGTTGAGAAATTTGCTCCGGTTTTATATAACCAACTGGGTATTTTCCTTCCGTTGATTGCGGTGAACTGTGCCATCCTTGGTGGTTCGCTGTTTATGCAACAAAAAGCATTCAACAACGTCGCCGAAGCAACGACATACGGATTAGGTTCCGGTATCGGCTGGTTTTTGGCCATTGTTGGTATTGCAGCCATTCGTGAAAAGACCAGGTATTCGAATGTGCCAGCCCCGTTACGTGGATTGGGTATTACATTCATTATTACCGGCCTGATGGGGATTGCCTTTATGGGATTTATGGGAATCAAATTATAGTAGAAATTAAAATAATTCAATTACAATGATATTTTTAGCTACTCAGACAACAGTTGTACTTACCAGTGTGGCGGTATTCCTTTTGATGATCATCATGCTGGTTTCAATTCTGTTGTATGTCAAGAAGAAATTAACCCCATCCGGATCGGTTAAGATCAATATTAACGAGGGGTATCTTGATATGGAAACTGAACCGGGAAATACCCTGCTTTCGACACTTAGCAATAATAAGGTGATCCTGCCTTCTGCTTGTGGTGGTGGAGGTACCTGCGGTATGTGCCGTTGCCAGGTTGAAGAAGGCGGTGGCTCGATCCTGCCTACTGAAACTGGTTTCTTTACCCGAAAAGAACAGGCTGACCATTGGCGTTTGGCTTGCCAGGTTAAGGTGAAGGAAGACATGAAACTTCATATCCATCAGGAAGTACTCGGCGTGAAGAAATGGGAATGCGAGGTGGTTTCAAATCGCAACGTGGCAACATACATCAAAGAGTTTGTGGTGAAATTGCCGGAAGGTGAAACACTTGATTTCAAATCTGGTGGTTACATTCAGATTGATGTTCCTAAAATTGATGTCGATTTCAAGGACATGGATATCGACGAGAAATTCCGTCCGGAATGGGAACAGTACGGTATGTTTGACCTGAAAATGAAAAACCCGGAACCAACATTCCGTGCTTATTCTATGGCCAACCACCCTGCTGAAGGAAACATTATCATGTTGAACATTCGTATTGCCACTCCTCCGTTCGACCGTGTAAATGGTGGATTCAAGAAAGTAAATCCAGGTGTTTGTTCTTCATTTATCTTCTCGCGCAAACCGGGTGATAAAGTAACGATCTCTGGTCCTTTCGGTGAATTCTTCCTGAAAAATAACGATAGCGAGATGATGTTTGTCGGTGGTGGTGCCGGTATGGCTCCGATGCGTTCTCACTTGTTCCATTTGTTCCACACCGTGAAAGAGACTAAGAAAAACGTGACTTTCTGGTACGGAGCCCGTTCATGGAAAGAAGTATTCTACTACGATCAATTTATGGAAATCGAGAAAAACTTCCCGAATTTCAAATTCCACTTGGCTCTCGACCGTCCGGATCCAGAAGCTGATGAAGCTGATGTAAAATACAAAACAGGATTCGTTCACCAGGTTATTTACGATAATTACCTGAGACAACACGAAGAACCTGAGGAAATTGATTACTACATGTGTGGCCCACCAATGATGAACTCAGCTGTACAAAAAATGCTGTATGATCTTGGTGTTCCGAATGAAAACGTCTTGTTTGACGACTTTGGAAGTTAATCCCTTCTTCAAATATTTCAAAAGAGCTTTTCGAACAGAAAGGCTCTTTTTTTTGTATAGCTATTGCCCTGAATGCTAGTGAGGGTTTGATTCCAGGTCAAGCCCTCACTAGCGTCAAATCAATTGTATGATGACGTTATCGCGAGGAGGAGGTACGATGAGGAAGCGAACTATACATGAAAGTTTAGACTTGACTCAACACGAGTATAAAAAAAAGCCGCTCCCATCCGGAAACGGCTTAAAGTTTATTTGTTGGAATGTATTAAGCGATGTTGGTGAAAACATGTTGAACATCGTCGTCTTCTTCGATTTTGTCAAGCAGTTTTTCAATGTCTTCCAATTGTTCTTCGGTAAATTCAACCGGAGTTGTTGGGATACGCTTCAGGATAGCTTTCTTAAGTTCAATCCCTTTGTCTTCAAGGGCTTTCGAAAGTGTTCCGAATGCTGTGTAGTCGCCAGAGGCATACACAATGCCTTCTTCCTCCTCAATTTCCTCCAAACCGGCGTCAATCAGTTCAAATTCCAGTTCTTCAATATCAATGGCATCAGTTTTCTCGAATTCGAAAACAGCTTTGCGCGAAAACATAAATTCCAAGGAACCGGTTGGCACCAAACCACCGCCAGATTTGTTGAAATATGATTTCACATTGGCAACTGTACGGGTGGTATTGTCGGTGGCACATTCAACAAAAACCAATACACCATGAGGACCTTTGCCTTCGTAATTTACTTCGGTATAATCCGAAGCATCTTTTCCCGCTGCCCTTTTGATTGCCGAATCAATATTGTCTTTTGGCATGTTTTGGGCTTTGGCGTTTTGAATGGCAGTCCGGAGTTTGGCATTCATGTCCGGATCAGCTCCACCTTCTTTAGCGGCCATCGTGATGGCTCGTGATAGTTTAGGAAAAATTCGAGACATGTGGCCCCAACGTTTTTCTTTGGCTGCCCGGCGATATTCAAATGCTCTTCCCACGGTATTCTGTTTTTTGTAAATGATTAAATTTTTAACGGCACAAAAATAAAAATACTTGACTTATTTCTTTTCAATTTTCTGAAAAAACAATTTGCTAATTGATGGTTTTCTTTGTTTCGGCTTGCTGAAATAGATTGAAATTCAAGCTGGCTTGTCTTTTTTGATTTTTTATTGTGAAATAAAAGGTTGATCCTTTTTTGTAGGACGAATTAACCCAGATCTCGCCTCCAAGTAATTCAACAAGCTGCTTGGACAGGAACAATCCAATTCCGGTGCCTCTTGTTAATTTGTCCGGGTTCTCTTCAATTTTTGTAAATCGTTCGAATATGCGTTCCTTGTTTTCCTCACGAATGCCTATCCCTGTGTCTTTAATATAGAAAAGTATTTTGTCTTTATCCTGGCTGCATCCAAGTGTAATCGAACCTTGTTTCGTGAATTTTAGTGCATTTGCAATTAAATTTCTCAGGACTTGTTCAACTCTCAACGGATCGGTTACAACAATGGAATCGGGAAGTTGCAGGTCGAAATCTAGTTCAATATCATTATCGAAGGCTTCTTTGAACCCTTCGAAGTTGTACTTCATTTGCTCTAAAAGTTTTTTTAGGTCGAATTTGCAGATGTTTAGATGGAGGTTGTTGACTTCGAGCTTGGCCAGGTCAATCATATCTTCGATCAGGTATAACAGGTACTGGCTATTGGTGTCAATTATTTTTTTAAATTCTTCAAGCTGAGGTTCATTATGTTCCATGGATGTTACAAGGGACGAGAACCCAACTATTGCATTTAATGGGGTGCGAATTTCGTGCGACATGTTGGCAAGAAATGCTGTTTTCATCTTGTCGGCATGCCTGGCCTGATGGAACTGTTTCAAGTAATTTGTTTTGATACTGACTGAAAAAATCAACATCAGGACTAAAGCGAGCATATTTCCAGTATAGTAATCTGAAACCCGAATAATTTCGGAATTATAATGACCAACGATAGTCGGGTCGTTGTATTCAAGCGCAAAAAGCACAACTAAATTGATGAAGAAAACAGATGTGATCAGTACGATGTATTTTTTGTCCCAAACAAAAATGAAGAAAGCAAAGAGTATGAGGAACAGAGTGAACACTGGCCCCTGGGAACCATAATTGTACCACCATGACAGGTTTGTGAATGTCAAAGCTGTGATTAAAATAAAGTATTGTAATCTTTTGCCGAGTTGATGATAGCGGGCTAAAAGGTAATAAATGCCGGAAATGATAAATAGGCCTGAGGTAACAAAAGTGGAGTTGACAAGTCCGAGTGCCAAATTAAGTACAGTGCCGATTAACGCAGCTATACTTACAATAAAACAAGTGGCCATGGTTAGTCGGTCCTCAAAACTGGCTTTTCTGGCCTTCCCAAAAATATATTTCCCAAACAACTCATCAAGTTGTCGCAGAAGCCGGGGCTTTCTTAAGTGCACAATTCAAATGTTGAAAAACGGTTAATAGGCCTATGAAGATAATTGTTTAATATGATTTTCCAATAATGGTGCCCTTTTTTTGAAAAAATATCCGTTTTCCAAAGCGGGAAATTTACGGGCTGTGGTGATAATCAGTTATCTTTGGGCTAAACTTTTTTGTATGACAAAGAGAATTGCCCTTCTGCCGCTTTTGTTTGTAGTGTTGTTCTATTCGTGCAGTAACCCTGGAAAATACATTTTCAACGAAGGCTTCATTTATGGAACAATCTACCATATTACCTATGAGAGCCCGAATGGGGCTGATCTGAAGAATGGTATTGAAGCAGAAATGGACAATCTGGGGAATTCTTTGTCCACGTTCATCCCAACCTCCACCATTTCAAAGATTAATGTGAATGAAGACCCGGTGCTGGATGATTATTTTTTGACTGTTTACAACAAAGCGGTTGAGGTTTCTGATGTCACTGACGGGGCTTTTGATATCACCGTGGCGCCAATGGTGAATGTCTGGGGATTCGGATTTAAAAATAAAGAGAATGTGACCCCCGAACTAATCGATTCGTTAAAACAATTGGTTGGGTATAAAAAAATCAAACTTGAAAATGGTAAAATTGTCAAGCAGCATCCGAATACAATGCTCGATTGTAGTGCGATAGCTAAAGGGTTTGCTTGCGATGTGGTTGCCAACTACCTGAAAGGGCAGGGGTGCAAAAACGTCATGGTTGAAATTGGGGGCGAAGTTGTTGCGGCGGGTAAAAATGCAAAAGGAAAGTACTGGAATATCGGGATCAGCCGACCGGAAGATGATAACTTCTTTGATTCGCAGCAACTACAGGCTGTCGTTGAGTTAAGAAACAAAGCCTTGGCTACATCGGGAAACTACCGGAATTTTTATGTCGAAGATGGTAAAAAATACGCCCACACCATTGATCCGAAAACCGGCTACCCGGTACAGCACAGCTTGCTTAGCACAACAGTTCTGGCTGATGATTGCATGACTGCCGATGCCTTTGCTACTGCTTTCATGGTTTTGGGGCTTGAAAAGTCGATTGAAGTTGCCAATTCCAGAAAGGATATTGAGGTCTATTTCATCTATGCTGCCGATGACGGAACAAATAAGAGTTACGTTTCCGATGGCTTTAAAAGCATGTTGCAGAAGGAATACGAATAGTCAGCAAGATTGTCGCAATAAAAAGGGAGCCTAGCAGCTCCCCGGTGTATCTTTTAGTATTGTCAGCTCTTTAAAACTTAGTTCTTTTCGGGCTTTGGCCTGTTCTATTTTGTCAAATGTTTGGGCACAGGTAATTCCACGTTCTTTCATGTGCTTATTTCCGCCAATGTGTAAATTGGGGAACTGGCCTCTTTTTTCAAACAGGATTTTAATTGCCAGCCCGGCAAATGCAATGGCAACCAATACGATTGCAACTAAAAATAACTTTAAAAATTCCATCGTTTTCCCCTTTCTTTTGTCTGGTGCAAAAATACTTAAAAAATCCGGATAAGCTGATAATCTCTTCTTTTGATATAAACAGTTGGGAACGGTAATGGTTTTGCCCTGCAGTTCATGAATTATGACGGCTGCCTGCCTGGATGATTTTCGGTTTCGGATTGAGAATGTTAAACCGACCCGAAAAGATATCCGGCAAATACACTAAAAGTCTCATCCATTCTTTTTATTTTTAGAAGAAAAATTAAACCTATGGAAAAACATATCAACATTGTCGGTATCCTACACATTGTATTTGGCGCGCTCGGTATTCTGGCCGCTTTTTTTATTTATGCTGTTCTTCATTTAGTTGGTGATTTCTCTAATGATTGTGATGCTAATTTTGTCTTATCCCTTATTGCCAATGTGTTGGTTGTTGTTTTAATTATTTTCTCCATCCCCGGTATTCTCGGTGGAGCCGGACTTCTTAAACGGAAGCAATGGGCACGTATTCTTGTTCTGATTATTTCTGTTCTGGATCTTTTGAATTTTCCGTTCGGAACAATTCTGGGTGTGTATTCCATATGGGTACTGGTACAGCCCGAAGTTGTTGCCGAATTTGAAAAGAAACCACAACAAACAACAAATCCTTGAATCGAAGAAAGGCATTTCATATTGTGTTGGTGGGACGGGTGCAGGGAGTTGGATTTCGCTATTATGCCAGGCAAAAAGCCCTTGAGCTGAACCTATTTGGTTGGGTGAGGAACAAAACCGATGGCAGTGTCGAGATTGAAGTTGAAGGCGATGAAGATTCAATCATGATTTTTATGGATTTGCTTAAAATCGGGAATAGCTTTAGCCGGGTTGACCGGCTTTTTAAAACTGAATTGCCCGATTTGCCGGACTACCAATCATTTTTTGTAAAATATTAACTTCTCTCATTTGCCTTTGTTGCAGGTTGTATAATCCTTTAATCTCCTGATGAAGAAAAATTACCACATGACTTCCGAGCAGTTTCGGGAAGAAGGGAAGAAACTGATTGACTGGATTGCCGATTATTATGAGCAGGTTGAGAATTTTCCGGTTTTATCGACTGTCTCTCCAGGCGACATCCGTAAAAGACTGCCGGAGCGGGCTCCGTTACATGGCGAACCCTTTGATCAGGTAATGAAAGATGTGGACGAGCTAATTATGCCCGGGATTACGCACTGGCAGTCGCCAAACTTTTTTGCCTATTTTCAGTCGAACACGTCTGCCCCGTCGATCCTGGGCGAACTGCTTTCTTCAGGACTTGGAGTGCAGGGAATGTTGTGGGCTACCAGCCCGGCCTGCACCGAATTGGAAAGCCATGTGCTCGATTGGCTGGTTGACATGATGGGGCTTCCGCAGCACTTTAAAACTACCGAAAGCGGGGGTGGGGTAATTCAGGATACTGCGTCGAATGCCGTTTTGGCTGCCTTGCTGGCTGCCCGCGAAAAGAAAACAAATTTCACCGGCAACCTTACCGGAGAGAGTTCCCGGCTTGTGGCCTATGTGTCTACTCAAACCCATTCTTCGGTTGAAAAAGGGATAAAAGTGATTGGGATTGGTACCAACCGATTGCGAAAAATCGAGGTTGATGATCAGTTCGCGATGGACCCAGAAGCTTTAGAGAAACAAATTAAGGACGATATTGCGAATGGGTTTATCCCGTTTTTTGTCTGCGCTACAGTTGGGACGACATCTTCGAATGCTGTTGATCCGTTACGTAAGATCGGTGAAATTTGTAAAGAGCACGAAATCTGGCTGCATGTCGATGCGGCCATGTCAGGCACAGCAGCAATTTGCCCGGAACACCGGGAACATTTCGATGGACTGGAACTGCCCGACAGTTATGCTTTCAACCCGCACAAATGGATGTTTACCAATTTTGACTGCGATTGTTTTTATGTGGCCGATAAGTCTGTGTTGATCAGAACCCTGAGTATTTTGCCTGAATACCTGAAAAATGAAGCCACCGAAAAAGGTGCAGTGATTGATTACCGGGACTGGCATGTCCAGTTGGGACGGCGGTTTCGGGCGCTGAAGCTTTGGTTTGTGATCCGCCATTACGGAGTTGAAGGGTTGCGCTATCACATTGCTGAACACATCAGCATGGCAACGGAATTTGCCGGTTGGGTGAAGGAATCGTCAAACTTTGAGTTGCTGAGCGAACCTCCGTTCAATTTGGTATGTTTTCGGCACAAAGCAGGAAACGAATTCAACAAAGAGTTGATGGATCGGCTGAATAAGAGTGGAAAGATTTACCTGACCCATACGGTTTTGAACGGAAATCTCTGGCTTCGGATGAGCATCGGTCAAACCCAAACCACCCGCAAGCATGTTCAAAAAGCATGGAAACTTATCCTGGGAATGAGTTCCGGGCAAGAGTAGAAGCTGTCCCCAAAGTCGTAAAACCATAGGAGTGCGTCATTGCGAGTGAAACGAAACAATCTGTTTTTCTGGAGATTGCTTCAGTCGTTCCTCCTTCGCAATGACGATCAAGGTTACTTTGGGGACAGCCTCAGGACAGATGCCCGAAGTGGCATGAATTAATTAAAACTTCAGATCAATTCCGGCAAAGAAATTTATTCCGGCCTGAGGGAAATACCCGTCCATCTTGAAGCGTTCGTCTCCATAGATGTATGAGTAGACCCAGGCGTTACTTTCATATTTCGTATCAAACAAATTGTTGACCATCAGGTGTAACTTCACCTCTTTAAACAACTTGGTGTGGATTGAGTAGTCGATCTTCAGGCTATTAACAAACCACGCATCCAGTTTCCGGTCTTCATTCGATGTATTATCAATGTATTGGTCGCCTACATAGTTTGAAAGAAGGCTAATGTCAAATGAACTTATTGGTTTGTAGCTGAGCTGGCTGTTCACAATCACATTTGGTGAAAAAGCCAGGTCGGTTTTCCCCAGATTATGGGATTCCTGTCCCCAGGTATCCCAGTTGTCAACATATTCTGTAAAATTCTTGATTTTATTCTGGCTGAATGTGGCATTGGCGTCCCAGTTCAGGTTGCGGCTTATTTTTAAGCCACCGGTCAGTTCAATCCCGGTACGGTAACTATCATCAACATTCACCATAATGGCACTGCCCACATCGTTGATTTCGCCGGTTTGGATGAGCTGGTCTTTGTAGGCCATGTAATACAGGTTGGCACCAAGCAGGAATTTTGACGTTTTATAGGTGTAACCTGCTTCGAAATCGTTTAATGCTTCGGCTACAGGTTGTTTGCCGTTCGGATCGGCATCAACAAAGTTGCTGCGGTTAGGCTCACGATGGGCGCGGGAATAGCTGAGGTAGGCTTCCTGTCCTTGGTTGGGCCGGAAAAACAAACCAAATTTCGGGTTGAAGAAATCAAATTTATGATTTTGGGCAATATCCCTTAGGTCATCATCAAAACCGTCAATCCGGTAATCAATGTGGCGATATTGTAAATCGGCATACAGGTTTAGTACATCGTTTATTTGCAGGTTGTATTTACCAAAAACATTGAAGTCTTTTTTTACTCCCTTACCGCGGTACCATTCAAAATCTTTGTCGTTATCTCCCATGTGTTGAGCCCAGATAACCTGTCCGAAATGGCGACCATCGTACACGCTGTAACCACCTCCAAAAGTGAAGGCATTCGATCCGTTATCGTAGTTCAACGAATAAGTAGCGCCGTAAAAGTCGTTGTCCAGCCATTTGCGGGTGACCATATCGGTCGTTTCAATTCCTTCGGGGGCAGTCATTTGGTAATCGGCGTAGTCCTCATCAGTCTTATAACCTTCGTAATAACCACGCCCGTAAGTGTAATGCAACGCAGCGTTCAGGTTCCATACCGGGTTGAATTTATGTGAAAACAGCAGTTGGTAATGATCCTGCTGGTAATGATCTACTTCGTTTTTGTAAGTGTAATAATTATAGGTTCTGGCATCAGAATTCATAATGTGATCAAACTGAATTTGATTGGCACGATCTGAGTGGCTGTTCCACAACCAATGATCCCGGTAAC
>JBNKTK010000019.1:24121-43088 GCA_050298035.1 Mangrovibacterium sp.
ATCATTATTCAATTTCACGGAAGGGACTCCATACCATGCCTGGTAGGTTTCTTCAAACCCTGAGAAAATATTCACTTTCAAAATTGTGTTTCCGGAATAGTAGCCACCTGAAACAAAGAAAGATTTTAGGTCGGAGCTGGCACGGTCGATAAAACCGTCAGATGTAACTTTTGATAGACGTGCATCAAAGGCAAACTTTCCAATCAACCCTGTTCCTGCTGAAACTGAGTTCTTAATGGTGCCGAAGGATCCGCCTGAGCTTTTAACTTCGGCATACGGAGCTTTATTCAGCGTAGTGGTTTGCAGGTTGATGGTTGCACCAAATGCCGCGGCGCCGTTTGTTGAGGTTCCCACGCCACGTTGCACCTGGATGTTGTTGATTGAGCCGGCAAGGTCGGGGATGTCAACAAACCACGTTCCGTGCGATTCTGCATCGTTCATCGGGATTCCGTTTACCGTTACGTTGATGCGGTTCAGGTCAGTTCCGCGAATGCGGAAGTTGGTGTAGCCAACGCCTGCACCGGCGTCTGAAGTGGCAACAAACGAAGGTGTCATTGTCAAGAGGTAGGGAATATCCTGCCCAATGTTCCTGCTTTCGATGGTTGCCTGGTCAACCGATGATTTGGCTACCGGCGCTTTGTCTCCGGCGCGGGTGGCTGATACCAGCACCTCTTCGGTCATCACTGCCGAATGTTGTAGGGTGATGGTCAAATCAACCGATTTTTCAAGTGTCACTTTCCGGGAAGTTTTTTCATAACCGATAAAAGAAACCTGGATTTCATAATTACCAGCCCGCAGGTTTTTTAATTCAAATTTACCGGTTGGGTCGGCTATTGTCCCGGTGTAGGTACCGGACAAGACGACATTCGCTCCCGGAAGAGCTTCGCCTTCAGCATTTTTTACAACTCCCGAAATGGAGAATTGTGCAAAACTAAATGTTGTCATGCACACCATGAACAACAAAAAAAATACTCTTTTCATTTTGTTTTTGAGAATTTGGTTAATGTAAATAACCAATGAGGTAGGAATAGTTCTTCCCTTGTTCGCCCTCCCTACGCCGGCATTACCCGGATCAGGTTCATTGGGTATAATCTCAGTCCGGCAATTGCCGGACACCCCATTGCTACGCTGCAAATTTAGATTAATTCTAAACTGCATCAAAATATTCTGAGCTAATTCATGTCTAAAACAGACGAAGTGCAATCCAAGGCATTGTAGACGAATAGTTTGCCAGACAAGGTTGTGCCGGCACCCGTAATAATTTTCAAAACTTCCATGGCCTGCATGCTGCCGATAATGCCGGGCAATGCGCCAAAAACACCTTTGGGCTCACCGTCAAACGGGACATTCTCGGGGGCTTCCGGAAACAGATCTTCATAGCGCGGGCCTCCATTATAATTGAAGACCGAGACCAACCCTTTAAACTCTTCAATTGATCCGTGCACCATTGGCTTGTTCAAAGCAGTACAGGTCTCGCTGATCAGGTAGCGGGCCCTGAAATTGTCGGTAGCATCGACTACCACATCAAACGATTGAACGATACTGACAGCATTTTCAGTGTTCAGACGTTCAGAAATGGGCAGCACACTGACTGTTGGGTTGAGCCTGTTCATAACCTCCCGGGCGTGTTGCACTTTTGATTTGCCCACCACCTCGCTATTGTACAGAATTTGTCTTTGCAGGTTGGTCAGGCTGACAGTGTCTTGGTCAATCAGCCCCAGATGCCCGACCCCGGCAGCTGCCAGGTAAAGGGCGACCGGCGAGCCCAGTCCCCCGGTTCCGACAATCAATACCCGTGCCTGCTTTAGTTTGAGTTGCCCGGCTTCACCAATTTCGGGGAGCATGATTTGGCGGGCATAGCGGTTCTTTTCTTCTGTGTTTAGCATGATGAATGTTGTAAATATGTGTCCCAATCTTTCCAAACTACCTCGTAACCCTGTGCTTTTAGTGCCGATTCAACTTCGGCCGGGCTGCGGTCGTCATTGATGGCGAATTGTTCCAGCGATTCCGTTTTTTCCGCGTATCCACCGGGCTTGGTGCTGCTTCCCGCGCTCATGGTCGTGATCCCAAGGTGTGCTAAGTGATCCCGCATGGTTGGACTTTCACGTGTGGAGAGCGACAATTCTATATTCTCGTCGAATAGACGATAGGCGCAGATTAATTGCACCAGCTCGCGGTCGCTGATCGGGAAATCCGGGTTGAATTGGCCGGCATGCGGACGTAGGCGCGGAAAGGCAATCGAATACTTGGTTTTCCAGAAATTGCGTCGCAAGTAGTGCAGGTGCAGGGCGGTGAAAAACGAGTCGACCCGCCAGTCTTCCAGTCCCAGCAAACAGCCCAGACCTGTTTTGTGAATCCCTGCCTGTCCCAGCCGTTCAGGTGTTTGCAGGCGCCAGGCAAAGTTGGCTTTCTTCCCTTTTGGGTGATAAACAGGGTAGCGCTTTTCGTGATAGGTTTCCTGGTAAATGTAGACGGCATGCAATCCTGTCTCTGCCAGCTCCCGGTATTCTTCGGTGCTCATCGGCTGAACCTCAATGGCCAACTGCCTGAATAGGGGTTTCAGCAATTCAATGATTTCTTTTAAGTAGCCAAATCCTGCCTTTCGCGGATGTTCGCCCGTTACCAGCAACAGGTGTTCGAAGCCCAATTTTTGGATAGCTTCCGCTTCTTTTAGCACCTGCTCTTTGGTCAGCGTGTTGCGTTCAATTTTATTCTCGTGGTTAAAACCGCAATAGGTGCAAAAATTGGTGCACTCATTCGACAGGTAAAGCGGCACGTACAGTTGAATAGTCTTCCCAAAACGTCTCAGGGTGCGCAAGCGGCTTTGTCCGGCCATTTCTTCCAAAAAACCGGCAGCAGCAGGCGAAACCAGGGCCATAAAATCATCGGGTGTGAGCGTGCTTTTACCCAACGCCTTTTGCACATCTGTCGCTGTTTTGGCATAGATGGCTGCACGGGTCTCTTCCCAGTCGTAACTTTGTAGCAAATCGTAGAATTCCATCACAATCAATCTAAAAATGAAGTTAACGGGCTACTTGCCTCGGCATGTTGGCGCACTGTTGCCAGCCTGGCTTCGCAGGCCAGTTCGGCAGCTTCAACAGCCAGTTTAAACGCTTTTCCCATCAGTACCGGGTTGTTCGATACGGCAATGGCGGTATTCACAAGCACGGCATCGGCGCCCATTTCAATAGCTTCGGCCGCATGCGAAGGTGCTCCAATCCCGGCATCGACCACAACCGGCACGTTCGACTGCTCAATAATGATGCGGAGGAAGTCGCGGGTTAGCAGTCCTTGGTTACTGCCAATGGGCGAGCCCAAAGGCATCACGGCCGCGGTGCCAACATCCTCCAGTTTTTTGCACAACACCGGATCGGCCTGAATGTAGGGGAGTACCACAAAGCCCAGTTTTACCAGTTGCTCGGTCGCCTTCAATGTTTCTTCCGAATCGGGCAGCAGGTAGCGCGGGTCGGGATGGATTTCCAGTTTCACCCAGTTTGTGCCCAACGCTTCGCGCGCCAGTTCGGCGGCAAACACGGCTTCTTTGGCCGTACGCACCCCGGATGTGTTTGGCAGCAACTGAATGTGCGGGTGGTTGAGGTGCGCCAACAGGTCATCGTTTTGTTTGTTGATGTCAACCCGGCGAAGGGCCACGGTTACCAACTCACTGCCCGATGCAAGCAGCGCTTCTTCCATAATCTGGTTCGAACTGAATTTTCCGGTGCCGGTAAACAGGCGCGATTTGAAAACCTTGTCGGCTATTTTTAATGCTTTCATTTTTTGTTTTTTTTTGAAGGATTGATTCTTTGGTTTTATTTGGGTTGATATGCTGAAACACGGGCTGTCTGGATTTCAATTGAATTAAGCCAAAAAGTTGTGGATTCGGCTGTTGATGGGGACTTCAATAATGATGAAGATGCAGCAAGGCCGTGTAAGCCGGTTGCCATTAGTTCGGGAATATCACCAAGCTGAATGCCGCCAATGCCAATAACCGGGAGGTTGATTCCCCGGACTTTCATCGCGTTGAGAATCGCCTGGTAACCTTCAGCAGCCAAAACCGGACTAAGATTTTCTTTGGTGGAGGTGAAACGGAAAGGCCCGAGGCCGATATAATCTACTCCTTGTGCTGCCAGACGTTCTACGTCCTCAATGGTGTTGGCTGTTCCGCCGATGATGAAATCACTGCCCAGCAGTTGCCGGGCTTCGGCAGGCGAACAATCTTGCTTCCCGAGATGCACCCCGTCAGCGCCACATCGTTTTGCAAGCTCCGGGTTGTCGTTGATAATGAGAGTGAATTTGAATTGCGCTTTCAGTGCCATGATTTTTTCTGCCTCGGCCCGAATTTGTTCGGGCTGGTGTTTCTTCATGCGCAACTGAACCCAGTCGCCACCACCTTCGAGCACCTGCCGGGCTTGTTCTTCCGGGCTGAAACCCTCCATGGGGTGGGTGATAAAATGGAGCCGGGAGATTGTTTTTAATTTATTCATGATGGTAGGCTAATCGGCTGTTGTTACTGCTTAGAATAAATTGAATGTATTCCTTCGCGTTTTGGCAGGCATCAGGCAGTTCCATGCCCAAAGCCAGGTTCGCCGCGATGGATGAAGAGAGGATGCAACCGGTTCCGTGTTTGGAAAAACCGGTTTTCCGCAGGTGTGAAAACTGATGGGTCTTTCCCTTATAAATCAGGTAGTCGGTTGCGGTACTTTCGTTGGAATGACCTCCTTTTAGAAGAACAGGACATGTGGACTTTTCAGCGATCAGTTGCGGGTTGTTTGTCCCAAATAATTGCTCACATTCCGGTATATTGGGGGTCAACAGGTCAATCCCGGAAAGCACATTTGCCAGTTGTTCCCGGTTCAGTTCCTGTAAAAAGTCGTAACCGGAAGTTGCCTTTAAGACCGGGTCCCAGACGATCTTTACTTCCGGGAACTGAGATTTTAAGTGAAGGCAAAGCTTGTCGAGTAGATCAAGACTTTTGATGATCCCGACTTTAACAGCACGGGGCTGATAAATGGCAAGCAGGCTTTCAAGTTGATTGAGGATGTCAGCTTCGGGCAACCATTTCATGCCATGAAATTGAGCTTCATTCTGAAAAGTGATTGCCGTAGCAATGCCCAATCCCTGAACTTTATGCATCTCAAAAGTTTTGATGTCGGCCAAAAGTCCGGCACCTCCGCTCGGGTCGAGCCCGGCAATGCTGATTACGAAAGGACGCTCTGTTGACATGCTGTTTTCAGTTTTAAAAATTGATGACAGATTTCTGTTTCAGATAGTTTCTCATCCCAGATAGAGCCGAGCACAGCCACACCGTCAAAGCCGGTTTTGCGACAAATAGCGATGTTGTCTTCCCGGATTCCTCCCAGCGCAATGACTTGGCAGGATTTCTGACCAGTCAAAAAAGCTGTAATTTCTTTCAGTTCGAAATTGCCCGAATAGCCAACCTTGGAGATAGAGAGAAATACCGGGCTTAGAAAGGCATAGTCAATTCCATCAGGCAAATTTTTCAACTCCTCCAGTCTGTGGCAGGACACACTTTTGCTTCCGGAAAAGGAAAGCCATTCATCCATTTTTGCCTTTGTTCTGGTGGTAAAATGAATGCCACCGAGCCCTATTTTTTCAGCCACGTCGAAATGATCGTGGATGACGATTTTTGAGCGGTAAACTGGTTCGATTTCATTTATTAGCTCCTCCACCTCTTCACGTGTCCAATCCGGCTTGCGCAAGTGAAAATGCAGCATCCCTTCCGTAAAAAACCGATTGATGAGCCGGGCTTCATTCGAAAACTTTTCCGGGTATGAGATAACGATCAGTTTCATGAATTGCAATCTAAAACTTCTTCCGGTTCTTCCGAGAAATGCTTGCAAGGCCCGTGTTTCTTGACCGAACTCATCTCCCTGATTTCGTGGGATGATTTCATCGAACAGAAATTATCGCCGCACATGGAGCAGAAATGGGTTTTCTTGTTCGCTTCTTCCGGCAAGGTTTCGTCGTGAAAACGGATGGCCGTTTGCGGATCGAGCGACAGGGCAAACTGATCTTCCCAGCGAAATTCAAAGCGGGCTTTACTCATGGCATCATCGTGCAATTGCGCTCCGGGAAAGCCTTTGGCCAGATCGGCGGCATGGGCTGCCAGCTTGTAGGTAATCACGGCTTGTTTCACATCTTCGCGGTTGGGCAGTCCCAGGTGTTCCTTTTGGGTGACATAGCAAAGCATGGCCACGCCCAGCGAGCCGATGATTGCCCCGCCAATGGCCGAAGTGATGTGGTCGTAACCCGGCGCAATGTCGGTAGTGAGGGGGCCAAGCACGTAAAAAGGTGCATCGTTGCAATACTTCTGTTGTAGCTCAACATTTTCCTTGATTTTATGGACAGGCACATGACCGGGGCCTTCAATCAGTACCTGCACGTGTGCGGCACGTGCTTTTTCGGTCAATTCACCCAGCACTTTAAGTTCGGCAAACTGGGCTTCGTCATTGGCATCATAAACCGAACCTGGTCGCAGCCCGTCGCCCAGGGAAACTGCTACGTCATATGCTGCCAGTATCTCGCAAATCTCATCGAAATGCGTGTACAGGAAATTCTCCTGATCGTGGATCATGCTCCATTTGGCCATGATGGCGCCTCCGCGCGAAACAATACCTGTCATGCGGCGTTCGGTCAGTTCAACATGATCACGCAACAACCCGGCATGGATGGTAAAATAATCCACGCCTTGCTCTGCCTGTTCGATCAGGGTGTCGCGATAAATTTCCCACGTTAGCTTTTCAACTTTGCCATTCACTTTCTCCAAAGCCTGGTAAAGCGGCACTGTACCAATTGGCACGGGCGAGTTGCGGATAATCCACTCCCTTGTCTCATGAATATTGTTTCCGGTCGACAGGTCCATTACCGTGTCCGATCCCCAGATCATGGCCCAAACGGCCTTGTCAATTTCTTCTTCAATACCAGAAGAGAGCGCCGAGTTTCCGATGTTGGCGTTGATCTTCACCCGGAATTTGGAGCCAATGATCATCGGCTCGCATTCGGGATGATTGATGTTGGCCGGGATGATTGCACGACCGGCAGCAATCTCCTGTCGCACAAATTCGGGGGTGATGTATGTTTCGATTTTTTGTGTGCGGCTTTCGTTGATCTTTTCCAGGTTTTGGTTTTCGCGGATGGCCACAAACTCCATCTCGGGAGTGATGATGCCTTGTTTGGCATAAAAATACTGGCTGGCTGAGTGGCCTTTTTTCGCCTTTAACGGGGTTGGGTTGATATTTCCAAAGCGGATCTTGTCCAGTCTTTGGTCGGCCAGCCGTTTACGGCCAAACTCCGATGATAGTGAGGGCAGGCGTTCCACGTCGTTCCGCTCCAAAATCCATTCTTCCCGAAGCCGGGGCAGCCCTTTCCTAATATCGACCGGGTGTGTTGGATCGGTATAAACACCGGAGGTATCGTAAACATACACCGGCTCGTTTGAATGGCAGTTGCCTTGCTTGTCGATGAAGGGTGAAAGTTTAATTTCGCGCATGGGGACACGGATATCAGGACGGCTTCCTTCCCTGTAAATTTTTCGTGAATTGGGGAACAGTCCATCCCCCTTCAGCTGTTCTGTTAGAAACTGTTGATGCATATTGGTTTTTTTATGAATAATAATCTGATAGAAAATGATGCAGGCGCAGAATCAACCGCCCTGAGTGGCTTTGATAATCAGAACCTGGTCATTCTCGGATAGTTGGAAACTGTCCCAACGGTCTTTTCGGATAATCTGTTCGTTTATGGCAACAGCAATCCCTTTTGGCGATGCAATCTCAAGTTTTTCCAGAAGAGCAAGGATATTGGCTTGTTCTGATAGCTCCACCGCCGAACGATTGACGAATACATTCATAGCATTTGTTAGTTGATGATTGGAGAAATGCAATAGAGCGGAACTATCCTGAAGATGTGTGACACAATTCCTACGCCGGTACTAACCGGATCAGGTTCGTTGGGTATGATCTCAGTCCGGCAATTGCCGGACACCCCATTGCGTAATCTGACGGTAAAGGTAACAGAAAAAAAACGGAATATTCAAAATCAGGATTTTTATAGTTGACTGTAAAATGACTGAAAATATTTCATAATGAGATGATTGCATGATGAAAAAATGACTTTTCATGAGACATTTTGGCAATTTTTGGAAGGTAAAAATCCCGTAGTTGACCAAAAAATCGGGTTGGCCTGAGCTTTGAAGGTACGTTTAACGTAAACAAAAAGGCCATGTTGAATTAAAGTAAAAGGAGGACAGGTTATGTTACCATTTGTAAGATCAAACAGAAACGTTCCGAACTTATTCGATGAGTTTTTCGGGAAAGATGTATGGAATGACTTCTTCGAAAAGTCCGGATGGAACAGCAGTCCCAGTGTAAATGTGTATGAAAAAGAAAAACATTACTTAATTGAGCTGGCTGCTCCCGGACTGGACAAAAAAGATTTCCATATCGATGTAAAGGACAATTTGCTGACTATTTCTTCTGAAAAGAAAGAAGAGAAAGAAGAAAAAGACGGAGGCAAAGTGGTATTCTGTGAATTCAATTATTCAAAATTCAGCCGTTCATTCCAATTGCCGGAAGGTGTTGATGTGAATAAAATTTCGGCTTCGCACAAGAATGGTGTTCTCGCCATTGAATTACCTAAGCGCGACGAATACATTTCACATGAACCACGAATGATTGAGATCCATTGATGATGTGACATTCCATAAAATTTTCATTTTGGTTTAGTTAGGTTTTGAGCCCTGCCGGTTGGCGGGGCTTTTATTTTACAAGTAAATAGTCAATGTCTGAAACAACAGCTTTTACATTGGTCAGATCATGTTTTGAACGGATTCCGATCACGCCATAAACGGGTTTTCCGGGCCATAATACTTTTGTCGCCAGTTGAAAATCCATGAGCTCGCGGTAGAGATTGAAATTGGCTTTTTCTCTTTTTAAATCGGCTTTTTTGGCCAGCTCTTCAGTAATATAGTACTCCGGTTCATATTGGGAAAGGTAAGGGTCTTCAGTGTCGTTGTTGTTAAAAATGGCTGCTTCAATCAGGAAGGCCGGCAAAAATAAGAACATGAGCGGGGAGGTTCGCTGCCGAACTTTTTTGGCAAGCCATCTATTGTGGATAATTTCAGCTTCGTCTCCGTTTACCATGAAAGATAGCTGTGCTCCGTGGATTGGTTTGTTGGTTGTGTTCACCAACCTGACACCGATTACGTGTATGTTTTTACGTGTTGCCCATCTTGCCCCGCTCTTGTTGTTGGTTTTCTCCAATACATGGTCAATATAACTGAAACTCATCTGGCTGTCGAACTGGTTTTGAGGGTACGACCAGTTTGGTAGACTTGACAGTGTGTGGTGTTCCGTGGCACACGACATCATTGAAAAGATCAGCAGCAAGGAAATAATAACTCTTGACATATTTTTTAATAATGAACAGTTGTTGAAGTTAACAAAATAATTAATCGTTACTGGTTGGAGCCCCCGGTCTGTTTACAACCATTTGTTTTTTCTGAAGAACCAAAATTGAAAACCTACCACAACGACCAAAATCAGTATGAAAAACCCAAAAGCATGTGGGCTTTCTGCTCTGGGTATTCCTGCCAGGTTAACACCAAGGAGGCCGGTAAAAAAGCTTAGCGGCAGAAACAAAGCCGCAATGATTGAAAGCAAATACATGCGGCTGTTGATTTGCTCGTTTTGCCGGTGCGAGAGCGTTTCCTGGCTTACCGAAGCGAGTTCGCGCGAAGCATCCAGCATTTCAAGGTAACGTAGCAGGTGATCGCCTACTTCGCGTAAACGAACCTGTTGCTTGGCGGTCATCCAGTCGGTTTTTTCAAGCTGAAGCTTATTGATTGCATCCCGTTGCGGGATCAGGAACCGTTTCAGGTGGATAATTTGCGACCTGAGATTGTGCAGTTCCTGTTTGCAATCATCTTCTGTCTCATCCATTACTTTTTCTTCAACCCCAATGGCGCTCTCTTCAATATCTTCCATCACATCGCTCATGTTTATAATCAGTCGTTCATTGAGCCGGACTATGAAATCACCCGGGTTTTTAGGCGGTTTGCCCTGCTCAATTTCTGCAATGATATCATTGATTGAGTTCAATGGTTTCTTTTGGCAGGTGATGATCATGTTTTTTGTGGCAAGCATCCGGACAGAGATCATGTCTTCGGGCTTTTCACCTTTTATCAGGTTTACTCCCCTAAGCACCAGCAACAATTCATCTGCTGAAATGTCGACCCGGGGCCTGGAGTCTTCTTTTAATAAGGCCTTAATCGTTATTTCGTTAACACCCAGTGTATTCAGGATGTCTTCGGCATCGTCGGCCAGAAAATCAACCTGGAACCAGATATAGTCAAATTCGTGTGTCAGATCGGTGAGTGCTTGCAGCGAAACTTTCTCAGCCGTTTTGCTGCCTGATTTGATGAGGAATGCGTTTATCAGCCCGTTTTTCATTTTATTGTGAATTTGAAACAAGATACGAAGGCTGTGAGGAACGACAAAATGCCTGATTAAAAAAACTCAGCGGTAAAGGGAATGCTGGTGATTGATTATTGCACCTCGTGGAATGTTCTTTTTTTGCAGAGGTAAAATTTCCAGATGATGCTTTTGCACAGAATTTCGTTGTGCCATTCCTGCGACGAAATGCTTTGCAGTTGTTTCCGTTTTTTCCGAAGAACAGGCAGTTCCCTGTAATAAGCCAGATGTGCCTTTACAACACTGCCAAACCCTTTTGTGTTCCCTTCGCTCAGTAATTTGAAAGCAGCAATCCCATCGAGCAACATGCGGACAATCATTACTTTGTAGAATTTTCGGCGCGGAAGGTTTTTGTATAGTAGGTAAAGACTGTTGCGGAAGTTTAAGAAAAGTTTGCGTGGATTATCATACGATAGCGTGCCGCCCCCGAGGTGAAAAACCTTACTGTAGGGGGTATACTGGATTTTATAATCCATATTTTTCAATCGCCAGCACAGATCAATCTCTTCCATGTGTGCCCAGAAATCGGAATCGAACCCTCCGGCTTTGTGAAAAAGTCCGGCCCTCACAGCCATGCAGGCCCCCGTTGCCCAAAAGATATTTGAAATTTCGTCGTACTGGCCTTCATCCTTTTCGTTGATGTTGAGGATGCGCCCCCTGCAAAACGGAAAGCCAAGTTTGTCGATGAAACCACCAGCCGCACCGGCATATTCAAATTCATCTTTTTTTGTCCAGCTTAAAATTTTAGGTTGAACAGCTGCAATTGATGGATCATCCTCCATCAGCTCAATCAGTGGTTCAATCCATCCCGGCGTGACTTCTACGTCCGAATTAAGTAGGATATAGTATTGAGCTTCAATTTGTTTTAATGCCTCATTGTACCCGCGGGCAAAGCCATAGTTTTGATCCAGCTGAAGGATTGTGACTTCCGGGAATTTTTCTTTTAACAGGTTGATGGAATTGTCAGTCGAGCCATTGTCTGCAATGATGATTTCTGTACCTTCAACTTGGCTATTTTTAATAACAGAAGGTAAAAACTGCGAAAGGAGTTTTTCTCCGTTCCAGTTTAAGATAACAATGGCAATTTTCAATGGCTTCATCCGGACAAATATAGTCAGGAAATCATTATTCTCGAAAGAATATTGATCAGGTTTTCCTTGTTTAGTGCATTTAGCTTTTCACTGATTTTGCTGGCCCGGTCGGGCATATTTTCTGACATAATTTCTTTTAGCTCTTTTATTTGTTTGCCGGTGAGTTCATCCTCCAGTATCGTCCAAATGGCTGATGTTTGTTCCGTCTTTCCCGGAATGCCAAGCGTTTCAAGTTCCAGGATTGCTGCATCCATAATTTCGCGGGCCTGCATTTTTACAGGGTCGTCCGATTTCTCGTTGCCGGTTGCATCGCGCAGGTGCCAGCTGGAGTAGTCGTATTTCAAATCCGAAATCATTTTTACTACCGGGTGATCGGCCCCGAAAATACGGTTCAGGAAAAGCAGTGCCTGGTTTTTCCAGGCATCCAGGTCGAAGCTTTTTTCAGTCAGCCTTTCGGTCTGCTTTTTTAGTAAGGCAATTTCTTTTTCAACCATGATGTAAGTGCTATGAAATGATTGTCGTTGTATTTCTGTCCCGATAGCTTCGGGACTAACAATTAAAAAAGAGTCAACGAAAATAAAAAACAGGTCTGCGACCTTCTTTTTTATGCAAGTTAACTGATTGCTTGCCTTTGCACAACGGGTATGCTGAAAAACTATCCCAGATGCTCGTTCACTTTTGCAAAAAATGCAGGAAAATAATTAGCATTGGCAGCCACTATTTCTTTTCCGAACAGGTAGTTCTCACCACCTTTAAAGTCGGATATTTTACCACCGGCCTCTTTCACGATGATAATCCCCGCCGCAACATCCCAGGCATGCAAGGCGTGTTCGAAGAACCCGTCGAAACGGCCACAGGCCACGTAGGCCAGGTCGACAGCGGCAGAGCCCATCCGGCGCATGCCGCGGGTTTCGATCATGAAGAATTCGAGCAGGCGAAGGTAGTCGTTCAGCATTTCGAAGTTGTAGTAGGGGAAGCCGGTAGCCAAAAGCACGTCTTCGTGGCTGGCAGATCTGGAAACTGAGATGGGCTGACCGTTTAACCAAGCGCCACCATTTTCCCAGGCCGAAAACAGTTCGTCTTGCCCAACTTCGTAAACCACACCGGCAACAGGCTCGTTCCCGTCCAATAGCCCAATTGAAACTGAGTGGGGAAAAATGCCATGGATGAAGTTTGTGGTGCCGTCCAGCGGGTCGATTACCCATTTGTACCTTTCGCCGCTTTCGCCGGCAGTGCCTTCTTCGGTAATAAAACCGGCTTCAGGGAGCAGCTGGCGAAGTTCATCAACAATCATGCGCTCGGCATTTTTATCGACATAAGTGACCAGGCTTGCTTTGCCTTTCAGTTCAATATCTTCGTTTGTGATTTTCAGGCGTTCTTCGCGAATGAATCGGCCGGCTTTTTTGGCGATAATTCCAATTTGGAGACAAATATCTTGTAAATCCATGCTTTAAATTTTTTCCCGAAATTCGCTTAAAGCAGGATGACTTCAAAATTTCCGTCGTTATTTATTTCTGAAAGTTTCACTTTGCGTACCTGGTTGACCAATTCGGGACGGTAATCTGTTTCTACCCGGACATAATTTTCCGTGAATCCTTTTAACCTGTCGGAACCGGCTTCATCTTCGAATAAAACATGACAGGTTTTACCTGTGTTTTGCTCGTAGAAAAACCGCAATTTTTTATCCGATAGCGTAATTAGCTGTTGGGTTCTTCGTTTGCGTTCGTCTACAGGAACCACCGGTTTAAACCCGAGCGCTTTGGTTCCCGGCCTTTCGGAATACGGGAAAGCATGGAGTTGGCTTATGTCGAGGTTTTTGACGAAGTTGTAGCTGTCGAGGAAAAAGTCTTTAGATTCGCCATTGGTACCGGCAATAATATCGACCCCGATAAAGGCCTGAGGCATGACCGATTTGATTTTGCTGACCCGTTCGGCAAACAGCTCCCGGCTGTATTTGCGCTGCATTAGTTTTAACACATCGTTGGATCCCGATTGCAGGGGCAAATGAAAATGCGGGGCAATCCGTTTTGATGAGGCCACAAAATCAATGATTTCATCATTCAGCAAATTGGGCTCGACCGACGAAATCCGGATGCGTTCCAAACCGTCGACCTCGTCCAGGCCACGGAGCAGGTCGATGAATTTTTCGTTGGTGCTCTTCCCAAAATCACCAATGTTCACCCCGGTCAGGATGATTTCTTTGATTCCCTGTTCAACGGTTTCTTTGGCTTTTTCAATCGTATTCAAGATCTTGTCGTTCCGGCTACGGCCGCGGGCAAAGGGGATGGTGCAGTAGGTACAGAAATAGTCGCAACCGTCTTGCACTTTCAGAAAACTACGCGTGCGGTCACCCCACGAAACGGCGTGGAAAAAGTCTTTATTTTTTTGTTGTGATTGAAGCAGCACAAAGGTTTCATCCCGCTTTTGCAGGCCATTCATGAAGTCGGTCATCCTGAATTTGGCATTTGTGCCCAAAATGTAGTCAACGCCGGGAATCTGTTTGATGACGTCGGCTTGAAGCTGCGCATAGCAGCCGGTGACAACCACAACAGCTTCCGGGTTTCGCCGTACAGCCTGCCGGATGATATTACGGCTCTTTTTGTCGCTTTCGGCAGTAACCGAGCACGAGTTCACAACATACACATCGGCCTGTTCCTTGAAATCAACACGATCAAATCCCATCACTTCAAAATGACGGGCAATTGTTGAGGTCTCGGAAAAGTTGAGTTTACACCCTAATGTGAAGAATGCTGCTTTTTTGCCTTTGTAATCCATCTGCATATTTCCCTTTTTGGCGCTGCAAAAATAGCAAAAACCGGGGCAAAAAGAAAGGACTTCAATTGTTTGAAAAAGAAGTCCTTGTAATATCTTGTGAAGGGGCTGTCTATAACAGGTCGCTGGCAAGTTCGGCCAGGTAGCTTCGTTCGCCTTTCACCAAATTCACATGCGAGAACAATTCCTGCTGACGCATTTTGTCGGTCATGTAGGCCAACCCGTTCGATTTCATATCCAGGTAGGGTGAGTCGATCTGTTGCAGGTCGCCGGTAAAAATCATTTTGGTTCCTTCGCCTGCACGGGTGATGATTGTTTTTATTTCGTGCGGGGTCAGGTTCTGGGCTTCGTCAACAATAAAATAGGAGTTCGATAAACTTCGGCCACGGATGTAGGCAAGTGGCGTGATGATCAGTCGTTCTTCCTTCAGCAATTCCTCAATTTTCAGGTATTCCTGGCTGCGTGGGTTAAAGGCATGTTTAATCACGTTCAGGTTGTCGAAAAGCGGTTGCATGTAAGGGCTGATCTTTTCGGTTGCATCGCCGGGCAGGTAGCCCAGATCGCGGTTGCTGAGTGCTACAATCGGGCGTGCCAGTAATATCTGCTCGTACAGCTTGTGTTGTTCCAGTGCTGCTGCCAGTGCCAGGAGTGTTTTTCCGGTCCCGGCTTTCCCTGTAAGCGAAACCAGCTTGATGTCGGGGTTTAGCAGCGAATTTAAACTGAATGTTTGTTCCGCATTTCGTGGCTTAATTCCGTAAGCCACTTTTTTTTCAACCCGGACAATCCGTTGGGTGACGGCATCGTAGCGCCCCAGTACGCTCGATTTGTTCCCTTTCAGGATATAATATTCATTGGCAATTGGCTGGGAAATGATGCCGGAATCGGCGATGGGAAAAGAACCTTCATTGTAAAGGATATCAATTAGCTGATCTTTAAAATTGTCAATTTCGGTGATTGATTTTTCGAATACCTGGGGGTCTTTAATCTTATCATTTTTATAGTCTTCTGCCATGACACCCAAGGATTTTGCCTTCATCCGCAGGTTAATATCCTTCGAAACCAATATGGTTTGCCTTTTGGGATTTTCGTTTGTAATCCATTCAGCAGTTGCCAGGATCCGGTGATCAGGAATGTCTTCTCTGAACGATTGTTTCATCGTCTCCGAAAAAGGTTTTCCCGTAGCAATAATCAACTTTCCACTTTCATCTCCCAGCTTAACGCCTCCGTTAAACAGTTTTTCACCAACAATACCGTCCAGGATACGCACAAACTCCCGAGCCTGGAAGTTTATCGGGTCATTCCCTTTTTTAAACCGGTCAAGTTCTTCCAAAACGGTCAAAGGAATTACGATATCATTATCTTTGAACTGGTAAATACAGGTGTGGTCGTGCAGGATCACATTTGTATCGAGCACGAAGATCTTTGTAAGTTTTTTGCCTCCCATAATATCTCTTTTTTTGACTGTCTTTAAATGTAGAAAAAAATAGATGACTTGGTTGGTAATTCCTGTTAAAAGATGTTAGGCTTTTATCGACAATTTTGCCCGGATTTTCTAACTGTTTGAATGAGAATGAGAAGCTATCAGGAGATTTTGGATTATTTATTTAGTCAGCTGCCAATGTTCCAGCGAACAGGTGCGGCTGCCTATAAAAACACGTTGGGTAACACCCTGGCTTTGGATGAAATGTACGGTTTTCCGCACCGGTATTTTAAAACGGTGCATGTGGCGGGAACAAATGGAAAAGGATCAGCATCGCACATGCTGGCATCGGTACTGCAGGAGGCCGGTTACAAGGTTGGCCTGTATACTTCGCCCCATTTGGTTGATTTCAGGGAGCGTATCCGGGTGAATGGCGAGATGATTTCGGAAGAAGAGGTGGTCGCTTTTGTTGAACGGTTTCAGAAGATGAACGAAACTGCCCGGTTGGAGCCTTCCTTTTTTGAAATGACTGTTGCCATGGCTTTCGATCATTTCAGGAACAGACAGGTTGATGTGGCCGTTGTTGAGGTTGGGCTTGGCGGACGATTGGATTCAACAAATATCATCATGCCAGAGGTTTCGCTGATCACCAATATTAGCTTTGATCATATTGCCTTACTTGGTGATTCCATCCCTTTGATTGCCGCTGAAAAAGCCGGCATTATCAAACCCGGTGTTCCGGTTGTGGTTTCGGAAAGTGACGAAGATTACAACGATGTGTTTATCGAAAAATCAAAAGAAACCGGAAGTCCGATTTTTTTTGCAGATCGTGAATTTTCTGCAGGCTATTCCATGCTGTCGCCACAAGGGTTGCAGCAGTTCAATTTCAATAAAAATAATGAACTGGTTTATCCCGATTTGAAAACGGACTTGCGGGGCAGTTACCAACGGAAGAATGTTGGCGGTGTGCTTCAAACGATTGAACTTTTACAGCAAAAAGGGTGGGCGATCAGCCGGGAAGCTATTTATGAAGGATTGAGCCATGTGCGGCAAAATACCGGTTTGCGGGGACGATGGGAGATTGTCGGTTATAACCCGTTGATTGTTTGTGATACCGGACATAATGAAGCCGGTTTGCGCATGGTTGTGGAACAGATCAGGAACATGGCATGGCAGAAACTGCACCTGGTAATTGGCATGGTAAACGACAAGAGTATTGATGATGTTTTGAAGCTTCTGCCCCGGGAGGCCAGTTATTATTTTACGCAGGCTGCTATTCCGCGTGCCCTGGATGCTGAAATCCTGAAAGAAAAGGCTGAAGCTGTCGGATTGAATGGCAAAGTTGTTCGGCCGGTGAAAGAAGCTGTCAGAGAGGCTGTCCAAAATGCAGGGGGAAATGACCTGGTATTTGTGGGGGGAAGCACCTTTGTCGTGGCCGATTATTTTTCTTAAAATTTTTCATATTTTATTTTGGAAGAGAAAAAAAGGGTTTATATTTGCAACGCCTTTCCGGAAGGGAGGTTCGTTCAAAAAAAATCGGGCGGTTAGCTCAGTTGGTTCAGAGCATCTGGTTTACACCCAGAGGGTCGGGGGTTCGAATCCCTCACCGCCCACGAAAATCGGTTTCAAATGAAATCAAAAAGCAGTAAATCGTTGGTTTACTGCTTTTTTTATTTTTCTCCTACCAAAATAATCCAATCAGAATCCAAAATTATAATCGGAGGATTGGGGGTTTCCTGCCCGGTAGCGATATTGCTACATTTGATCGGATAGTAAGTTTAGATATGATTTAAATGGGAGAGGCTAGCTTCTGTATAGAAGTAGCCTCTCCTGACGGGACTTTGTCGAATACTCCTTACCTGTTAGGGGTAACCCATCGAATTATAAGAATCACAATTTTGGTATATTAGCATAGGCGTTTATTTATGGTAAATAATCTTGCCAGTATAAACGATATCATCGAGTATTAATCGATAGAAGTACATACCATACGCGTTATTCGCAGGTTGGTATTTGATTCGGTTCAGCACACCTTTTTCAATCTGTCCGTCCAGTAATGTGGCAACCCGTTCTCCAGCGACATTGTCGATATAGAGGATTGCGTGGACATCTCTGTTTGAAACAAATTCAAAGGTGACTTCCTGATCGAATGGATTCGGGTATACTTTCAAATCCATTGTTTCAAGGTGCAATGTAACAGGAGTTGAACTATCGAGATTGGTGATACTCTTGAAGGCAATACATGAAATTGCGTCTTCATAGTTATTACCGGTAACGAAGTCCGGATCCGGAGTGTACCCTTCGATTTCACAGGTTACGGCATGTGCTATAACCCAAACGTCTCCTGAAACATTCGTAAAGTCAACAGAATATTCTGTGGCCATATTCAAACCGGATGCTCCATGTGTATATTGTCCCGGAGAGACGGTCCATTCCCCATTCTTTTTCATTGGGAATTCGTCACATCCGACATATACATGTACCTGGTCTAAATAGTAATCATTATAAACTTCATAATGGACATTCATAACTCCACCGGAAGAATAGCTGATTGTAACCATTCCTACTGGGTCTGTAACGATATCACAAGCTGAATTGCCGGCATAAAGTGGTAATTCATATGTTGAAGTTCCATCTGCCGGTTGGGTCAGCATGTTGGTCCATCCCCAATTACTGAAATTGTGAACGTCATTGTTCATGAAGCATTTGTTACTTGAAGCCAGGTAGCCGTAAGCTGTTTCGCATTCCGGAGCACATGGAGGAATAGTAAATGTACAGGTTGCAGATGCACTGGTACAATGATCGGCGACATCTAATGTAAATGTTACTAAGTATCCATCAACCATGTTTCCGAAATTTCTCCAGTCAAGAGCAGCGAGTTCATCAATGTTGGTTATCAATGGTTCGCATCCTCCGCCATAGTCAAATCCGTCTTTCCATAATTGGAATTCGTAATCGATCTGTTCATCCGGCAGACAAGCTTCAGATACGGAACCGCTGGTACATGATGCCCAAACTGAACTTGTATATGGTTCTACAGTAAATGTACAAGTCCTTTCGATACTGTTACAGTGGTCTTCGGCCGTAGCGGTAACAGAAACTACCTGGATTTCAGCGAGACACTGTACGGGCATTGTGAGTTCACCCAGCGGCGGGTCAAACACGACTGTACCGTCTGAACAGGTACCACCTTCGGT
>JBNKTK010000020.1:0-41545 GCA_050298035.1 Mangrovibacterium sp.
ACCAGCGGTTTGACCCGGTCTGTTCAGGATGTGGAAACACGAAATTTATATGAAGGGGACAGCAAAAGCAAAGGGCTTGATTTTTTCCTTAAAAAGGATATTAATGGCCATTCCTTTTGGGTGGCATATACCCTGAGCCAAACGCTGGAGCATTATCCGTATTTTGGTGAAGGTGTTTATTTGTGGGCGCTTCACGATCAGCGGCATGAATTGAAAGCTGCAGCTCTGGTGAAAATAAAGTCGTTGCACCTTTCGGCCAACTATGTGTTTGGTTCCGGTTTCCCCGACCCATTGCTGGTTGATGACGGGAATTACGAACGCGATTACCACCGGTTGGATGTGGCCGCAGTTTACAGGTTTAAAATGAAGAAAGTTGGTCTGGAAGCAGGCATCTCCGTTCTGAATGTTTTCAATTACGAAAATATCAAGTACGCCAACTTTATTCGTGTGCCGGACGATCAGGAAGCCACCATTAACTTTCATGCCGAGGCAGTCCCCCTTACTCCGACAATGTTCCTGAACCTTTCATTTTAATTCAGTCGTGTCCGACTAAAATTGATTGAATCTTCCAGAAATATTGAAAATATTACGTCCCTACGGGACTTGAAATAAGTTAGGGTCAACTTTTTTTCTACCTGTATTTTATTCCTGCCGGGATTGCCCCGGAGGCGCAAAATGGTGGTAGAGAGTAAGATGCGAATCACATAAAAGTCCCGTAGGGACGTAATCTCAATTTTCCGGACAATAATGATTTTAATTGTACCCTATAACCGATTTGGATCTTGGTTGATTGTCTCATCCGGGACAAAATGTAGGTCAGGGGAATCACATTTCCATTTTTAGAACAATTTGCAGGTTCAGAGGAAAACCAGCCTGAAAGGCTGAGATAATTCAGATCCGGTCTACGAGACGTCAGCCTTTTAGTCTGAAAAACAACAGGAATGACTAGAAATTTGGAAGCGATGCTCACTCCCGGGGACTTGCAGCTATCTGCTTGCAACTTGCGGCTCGTTGTGCAAAATTTTTGCCGGACAGGGTAGGGTAAAGTTGTATCAATTCGGTTCACACCCGAAAAAAAGATTATTAACGACTTTAAATTATCAGTTATGAGAACATTTTTGAAATCATTGGCAGTTGCCCTATTGGTCGTAGCATCGTCAGCAGTATGGGCGCAAACAGATGAAGTAGTAACCGAAGAACCCACAACAGATGAAACAACAGCGGTTTGCGTTCCGGTTGGCGGTGCATACCGCGGAGCAATGGGACAGGCCCGCGGGGCAGGTAGCGAGTTCCGTACCGCTTTCCGTGCCACATTGAGCGAAGAACAGCTGGCTATTTTGGAAAACAGGGAGTTGACCCGTGACGAAAAACGCACCATGCTCCAGGAATCGATGACCGAAGAACAACGCGAAATGTTCGATGCACATCAGCAACTGATGCAGGAACAACGCCAGGGAATGGCCAATGCATATGGCAAAGGAAATGCCCGTCAGGGAGCACGGCAAGGTGCCCAGCAAAATGCTCAGCGTGGAATGAGGCATGGCCGAGGGGGGAATTAACCGCCTCTCCCCAAGTGAAAACGCTAAAACAAGGTAGGGTAGATTTATTTTCAAACGGTATGCAGTTGTAATAAGAAATTCATTATAAGTTCTACTTTGACACATTCTGGAAATCTGGATGTTTTTACCCTAAATCCCTGAAGGGAACATCCAGATTTTTCTCCTGGCTCCCTTCAGGGACGGGGTAAAACAGGAGAAAAATCGAACACCAATATTAATCTGTCAAAGTAGAATTAGAAGGAGGAAATAATATGAAAACACGATTTAAAATTTTAGCATCAGCAGTACTCATGTCGTTGGTTTTTTCATCAGCAGCATGGGCGCAAACAGAGGACGAACCTATTCAGGATCGTGACCAGACCCAAACTCGGTTACAGGATGGCACCGGCGATGGTGAACCGGATCAGCTTCGCACTCGTGACCGTGTGCATCTCAACCTGACTGATGACCAGGTTACTTCACTGGAGCAAACGCGGGGGCGGAATAGCGAGTTCCGGACTACATTAGTTGCCACTTTCAGCGAAGAGCAACTGGCCATTCTCGAAAACATGGAAATGACCCGGGAAGAAAAGCGTGCTGCATTGCAGGCAACATTTACCGAGGAACAAATGCAGATGATTGAAGCTCAACAGCAACTTCGGGCTGAGCAACGGGCTCAGATGGGCAAATCGCTGTCGGAAGGTGAAATGCAACAAATAAGGCAGCGGAACCGGAATTCTGCAAACAGCGAGAATGTTGATGCGATTCAGGAACAGGCACAAATCCAAGCACAAGAACAGGCACAAACTCAGGCACAGGAGCAAGCTTGCCAACAAGCGCAGGAACAGGCACAACAACAGGCACAGGAACAAGCTTGTCAACAAGCGCAAGAGCAGGCTCAGGAGCAAGCAGGGGGACGTTATGGTAATGGAAAAGGTGGAAATTAGCGTTATGCTCAACTGAAAAGTTCGCAGGCAATTCTGTTTTGTCTGCGGGCTTTTTTATTGACGTGGTTGTTCCGGTCAGGATTTTTTTGTTGAGTTTAGGTATTGACTATTATTTGAAGACACTATGAAACGAGTTTTTGTTTTGATGTTTCTTGCCTGGTTGGCTGCAGTTTCGGTAAAAGCACAGAACCCTGTTGTTACCGATGAATTGAGGATTGCACGGGTTGATTCGCTGCTTGATGATCTGTTTTTCGGCGATGAAGAACTGACAGGCCTTTTCACGGAGAAGAAGAATTATCAGTTCCTGTATTGGCGGGCCAATTATGATTCGCGGACTTTCTTCGCGGGCCGGGAAATTGGTTCAAATCAATACAACCTGTCAGGCCAGATGTACTATCTGAATTCGAATGGGATTTTTGCCGGGGTTTCCGGGGCGTGGTACAGCCAGCTTGATCCGGGATACCGAACAACCATCCTGACCCTTGGCTTTGGCAAAGGCCTGAAAAAAGCAAAATTTTTCCGCTATCGTCTTGCTTACGATTACTACCTGTTCAACAATGATGATCCCGATTTTGACCCCTTATACACCAGCAGTTTGACGGCTGGCATCACCTTAAAAAGTAAAAGCCTGGGAACCCGGTTTAATTCAACTTTTCTTTTGGGTAAAGAAGTAAGCACACAGCTCTCCTGGAATACCTATGCCTACCTTAATCTGGTGAAGCTTGGCAAGTACGATAAGATCAGGCTTGAACCGCAGGTCCTGTTTTATTTCGGTACCGAGTCTGCCGAGTTCCTGCTGAACGAGGTGCTGATTGACCCGCTGACAAATATTGAGTACACCAGCTACTATAAAGATGTTTTTGGACTGATGAACGTTCAGCTTCAGTTGCCTTTGAACATTACCCTTAAGAATTTCGACTTTGAGGCTGCCTGGATTTATAACCTCCCGCGAACAATGGGCGACGGCATGTCCTATCCCGAAAATTCATTCTTCCGGGTATCGATTGGTTATATTTTGAGCTTGTAAAAGAAGGTTGTCGGAATAACTTTTTAGGACACTATTTCAGAATAAGTTGAATTGGGCTTATACGCAAAACATTTTATTACAAACCCAGAGGGCTAAAATGTTTATGAGAAATTGAATGGGGGAGGATGTGCGAACCTGGGGGCACAAAATCGAACTATTTAATAGCGAATTAAAGCTTTTGGGGGATTTTCCGGTTTTATAAAAACTGTCTGCTTTTTTGTGAGAACTAAATTTGTTAAATAATAAGCATCGGGGCTGATATTTGTTTTTTATTATATTTTACTGTTAAATATTTGTCCTTAAAGAATATAGACTTAGTGCGAAAACATGGAATGAATACTCATTTAATGACACTTTGTAAAAAATCTTATTGACAAAACGATTCAAATTTTAGATCTTCCATTTTTGTTAAGAAGAGTATTCTATGGCTTTCACCAATCGGAATATTTTTCTCTGAACACGATACTAACTTAATGCAACGACTACCTGTTTTTATAGTTTTTTTAGCAGTTTTTGTGCTGCGGCATAATCTTCGGCACTCTCCGGTATTTCCTTCAGAATAGCCTTACACTGATCATACTGTTTCTGCTTTAGTTTGTTTAAAGCTAAGTACCAGACAGCCTTATGCTTGAATACAGAAGCTCCGTCTTTTATAGTTTCCATAACGGCTTCTGATTCAGCATAACGATCAAGTTCAAGTAATGTAATCCCTTTGAAAAAAAGCAACTCAGTGTTATCTGGTTGCTGAAGAAGCAGTTTATTAATGTCCTGAAGTGCAGCTGAATAATCGGAACTGTTAAAATCATGCTCGGCAAGGGTGATTGCATCATTAGATATCCCACGCACTGTTATTTCCAAAACGGGATGAACAGCATAATCATTGTACCTGGGATGCGAGTTAAAAAGCACCGATACCCAGATTATAACTGCAATAGATGCCGCTACCATCCAGGGTTTATAATTGAAAAGCGAAATAACTTTCTTTTTTTGCGGAGCTGAAGCCAGAATGTATTCTTGCCCCAGACCATTTAATGTGTTTGACAAGCGATTCTTTTCCTCCCGGTTGACAGTACGCGAAGAAATGGTGTGTTCCACTTCCTTGTATAACTCCATTTCGGTTGCAAATTCCTCATCGGTTTGCAGTCTGTCTTCGAAATCTCTTAATTCTTCACCATTCAGTTCCCCGTTGAGGTATTTTTCAAAATTAATATAATCCCGTTCGTCCATCATAAAACAAATTAGAGTTGATAATATTCTTCTGATCCCTTAATCATCTGAATTAACTGAGCCATACACTGCGATTTCTTTTTTCGAGCATACCCATAAGTAACACTTAGCGCTTCCGCAACCTTCTCCATCGATTTCAAAAGAAAAGTTTTTTCAAGCAACTCTTTACATTTCTGCCCGAGCTCTTTGAATTTTGCTTCGAACAGCGCAGTTCGTTTTTCAAATAATTCAGTTTCTTCAGCTAATTCAGCTTGTTCGTCGGTAATAGATACACTTTCTTCCAGGATTGTTACCTGCCTGTTTTGCTTTTCCGACTTTAATTTGTTTATCCATTTCCGTTTACACAATAAAAAGAAATAGGCTTCAAACGGACAAGTTAACACAAGTTGTTTCTCCTTTGCCTGATGATAAAGCGTAATTAAAGTTTCCTGGATCACATCCTGGGCATCTTCGGCATTGCCACCATTACTTAAAATATATGACGAAATTTTTCCGGAGAATCTGGAATAAATTTCTCTCAACAACAAATCATTGCCTGCAACAAGTGCCTCAATGTATTTATGGTCTTCATGCGGTATTTTATTCATAGATGAACTTCTGTGTCAATTACGAAATAAATGTAATCAGTAAAAGCTAAAATAAAAAAATATCCAATGGGCAATTCATCTGGACCCCTCTGTTTATATGGCTTTCAAGAATCTGTCTCTAGCAAAAAACAAATCAAATCAAAAAAAAATCAAAAAAAGCAGGGTAACAAAAATTTCGTGCTGCTGATCTAAAGGCAACAACGGTCAAACAACTCTTCGGAGAACGACAAAAAGAGAATTTAAAACTAATAGTAAAACGTAAAATTAACAACAATGAAAACTTCAAAACAAATTTTAGGATTAATGGCCGCGGCCTTAGTGGCTTTTACAAGTTGCCAAAAAGATGACGTGGATATTCAGGAACCAGTATCTGTTCCGGACGGAGCAGCCCTAACCAGCATGTTTGAAAATAATCGTGCAGAAACTACTCAGCAGTTTACAATTAATGCTGCCACCGGAGGAACAATAACGGGGACAGACGGAACAACCATTTATTTCTCGCCTAACTCGTTTGGAATTAACGGATCGCCGGTAAGCGGATCGGTTGAAGTAGAATTAATTGAGATTTACGATAAAGGTTCAATGCTATTAAATAATAAACCAACCATGGGGCAAAGAGCCAGCGGAGTTCGGGAAGTGCTAAAATCAGCAGGTGAATTTTACATTAATGCCGTACAAGGAAGCAATCAGTTGGAATTATTGAATGCAACAAGCGTTTCAAGCAAACCTTTTGCCCCTTCAGAAATGGACTTTAATATGATGTTGTTTACCGGTGGTACCGAACTCAATGATACAACCGCCTGGAAGGAGGCCGGTGAGGTAGGTTTTAAAGACGGACAGGGCGCAGATGGTGGTGCTGTAACATATAGTTTTAATATAGGTTCCTTTGGCTGGACAAATTTGGATAGGTGGTACAGTTACACAGGACCTAAAACAATGCTTTACGTTGATGTGCCGGAAGGATTTGACGGAGATAATTGCGAAGTGTACCTGTCATACGATGGAGAACCTACTGCCCTGGCCAGAATGGATGTATGGAGTACAGAAAATGGAATGTTCACCGAGCATTACGGCCAAATACCAATCGGGCAACAGGTACATTTTATTCTGGTAGCTGAAATTGACGGGCAACTCCATGCAAAAATACAGGCTGCCACAATTGTAGATGGACATATTGAAGTAATGGACGGACTAACCCCAATATCTCAATCGGATCTGGAATCTTCAATCAATTCATTACCATAAATGAAGGGGTATTGATAGTGTCGGGCAATTTGCCCGGCATTATTAATCCCCATTTTTCTGAAAAAAGGGTAACAATTTAAACAAGCTATCGATCTATAAAAAACACTTAAAATTTATAATAATGAAAACACTATTAAAAAACACAGGATTGGCATTATTTAGTTTACTGATTTTAACAACCAGTTGCCAAAAAGAGGACGATGTAATTGAAACACCAATATTACAACCAGACGGAAAAGCTTTGGCTACACGTTTCAGCGATAACCGTTCAGACCTTACCCAAACTTTTACAATTGACGCAACAAATGGCGGAGCAATTAACAGTGATAAAGGGACAACCGTTACATTTAAGCCGAATTCTTTTCAGAATAGTAATGGAGAGCCAGTTAGCGGAGATGTTAACATTGAGTTTATTGAAATATTCGATCGCGCTACAATGCTGCTAACTAACCGATCTACAATGGGAATTAGCGCTGATGGTCAATCGATGGAAGCCCTGAAATCGGGAGGCGAATTTTATATAAATGCAACACAAAACGGGCAGACGCTTACACTCTCCCAACCAGCATTATTACAAACTTTAATATCAAACACCGGCGATACGGATACCGGTATGAAAATTTTTGATGGTATTGATCAGGATTGTGATGAAGTAGAAAATGAATTATGTGAAAAAGTGGTTTGGCATGTGAATGAAAACGACGAACAGAAAGTCGGTGTAAGAGATGGAGAGACTGGAACAATGTATTCACTTTATATTGGTGACTTTGGCTGGACTAACATCGATCGTTGGTATAGCGACCCAAGGCCAAAAACAATGTTGTATGTTGATGTGCCTGAAGGTTATGATGATACTAACTGCGCAGTTTATCTTTCTTACGATGGTGAACCATCAGCTCTGGCAAGGTTCGACATTTACGACGAATCGCAACAAATGTTTACCGAGCATTACGGACAAATCCCAATTGGGATGGAAGTTCACTTTATATTCGTTACTGAAATTGATGGACAAATGTATTACACCATTCAGGGAGCTACAATTGTTGACAACCACGTAGAAATTATTGCTGACCCACAACCTGTTTCACAAGCTACATTAGAAACCCTTATCAACAATTTACCATAACGATGAACGAAAACTCGCTATAAACAAACAGCCCCTGCTGTTTGTTGAACACCCTGACAGAATCTTTATTCTGTCAGGTTATCCTTTTTATAATCGATACTGAGGATTTAATTACATAACTTACTTAAACACTTACGATGAAGTTTTTGCGTATTTTGGGTATTATTCTTCTTTTAATCCCTTTTAACCTGCTGGCTCAAAAAGCGAAACAAGATACTACCTTACGAATAGGAAGCATAATAATCGACAGTACACAAAGTGATTTTATATTCAGGTCGAAGTTGCCCGAATTGCACCAAATTGCCGGAGCGCCCAAAGCATTTTATACCTACTTCTGGGAGTTTGGTGATGGCAATTACAGCTTTAGCGAATCACCTGAGCATTCGTATTCTAAAAATGGTGATTACACGGTTTACATGTCGGCTACCAATAATTACGACGATGGGCTTCCGCCAACTGCGCGGCCAGTGAAGATATCTGCTCCGGAAAGTTCTGTTCAGGCAAAAAACAATAGTCATAAATTAATAGAAAATCACGATGGGTTCAGGCTACAAACAAACAGAGATCCCAGCCCCAATCAAAACATGGATTTCATTTTAAGCTACGGAAATGAGAAAAGCCAATCGTCGTCGGGCAAAGTATTTCTATTTTACAATGAAAAGAAATACAAAGACGATAATTTTGATTTAGTCACTTCCCGTTTCTATCATGATGAAAAAGAGCAAGATCCGGACAGTTTGAGGCAAAGTGCGCAAAATCCGGAATTGACAAACGCACTGAACGATGCCTATGCCATTTTTAGGGATTTTAAAGTTTACAATTTCGACAGCATTCAACCGCAAGATGAGCGTAATATTTTCTACACCTTTAAAACTACTCCCGAGATGATAAAAGACACCAGTGCTATATTAGCCATCCGGAGTATTTATGTCCCAGATAGCCGATCGTCAGAATTCAAGGTTTTAGATAAGGAAATGGAAATTGTGACTTCGCACGATCCGAATAAAATGGCAGTAAACAACTCTTTCCTGAATTATCGCTTTTCCAACAAAAAGAAGCTTACGTACAAAGTTAAATTTCAGAATAACGGTGAAGGGCCTGCCAAAACCATCCGATTAAATGTTGATGTGCCCGATTTGCTAGATAAAAGCACTTTAGAAATCGTTGACATGTACCCTAAATGTCAGGTTTGCCCAAAAGAAGAAGTAAACTACAGTTGCCTTGATACAATAATTCTGGATGATAAAATCGTTTTTGAATTCAAAAATATTTATCTCCCCGGATCGGCACAAAAAGGAGTTCAGGAAAGAGATTCAACCAAAGGTTTTGTAAAATACACCATACGGCTGGCTGACAAAGTTCCGAAAAAAGCAATAAAATGCCGAACCGATATCATATTCGACAAAAACGATCCAATAAGAACAAATACAGCTACAACCCGCTATTTACCCGGACTATCGATTGGGATTAAAGCCGGCTACAACAGTTTTCCTGACTTAATAAATTCTAAGGATTTTTTTGGTGGGTTTACTCTGTCTCCTTACAAATCATACCGGAAATACCTGCAAGCAGAAATCATGTTTTCGCGACTCACCTATGATTTGGCCGAATCAACAACTTCTGAAGTTATTCAGGGGCTCGAACTGGCTAACGGAGTAGCAATAAAACAGGCAATTGCCTACACATCCAGCAGTAGTAATATTCAGCAATTCAATATTGATTTGGTTCCGGTATCATTCAGGTACAACATAAACGGAATTATAGGCTTAGGCGTGGGACCACAATTCTCCATCGATTTGTCAACAAAGAATAAAAGTTTTTCTGTTCAGGAATATTATACTTATAACAACCAGGTGCAAGGACGATTAATTGAAGAAATGGCAACAACAAGTTCAGATGTAACAAATTCATCATTCGGGAATATTAAAATGAGAATATTCGGAGATATAACCGTGGGGTCTTCCCGCGTTGGTCCCAGCATAGGCGTCAGATACATTCAGGGCACAGAGAAACCAATGCAACAATGGCAGTTTTACGCCATCTGGAAAATATAACCGCCACATATGAAGCACATTGTATTTCTCATTTTAATGACTCATTCGGTCATTGCATCCGGGATCGATTCCCTGAACTATTACAATGCAGAAATACGCAGGGCATACAAAGAAAATTCTCAAAAACTTCCTGACATTTATCGACAGAAGCTGGCATATTTAAAGTCGAAGGATAATTTGGAGGAATTTATTTATGCTCACATCGATTTTTTTTTATTGGAACCATCAGGCGAAAGGCAGAAATTTTTACAGAACTATTTTTTAGAAAAATGGCGCGATGCCGCTACGCCTGATGAGTTGATTGCTGAACTTCATCTAATAGTTAACACCGCGTATTACCAACAATGCACCGGACTGATTACACAAGCTAACGATGCTTATGAAAATGCATACACATATTGGTTGGAACATAAAGTTGCAGGTTACGATATTGTTGAGTATTGCCTGAAACCCCTGGCTAATAATTACACACGGCTGGGCGATCCTATCCGGGCTGAAGACCTGTTGCGTAATGCTTTAATGATTGCAATAAGTACAAATCAGAAACAACAAATATCCTCGGTTTTAAATAATCTGGCGATTGCTTACCGCACATTAGGCCAACCAGATAAAGGAATAAATGTATTAAGCGAAGTACTGAAAATTGCGGGGAACAACAACGAACAAAAAGCCCTGATAGAATCAAATATTGCCCGGCTTTATATCAACTCACAAAATTTTGACCAAGCAATTATTAATGCCAATGCTTCGGATCGCTGGCAAGCCGGGGCACAAACCCCAGTTTCGGAAACTACCTTTAAAAATTGCCTGACACGTATGATGGCATACCATCACTTGCAGGAAAATTCGAAAGCAGAAAAGGAAATTGTTAGTATAAAAAAACTGTTGCCGCAAATTTATGAAAATGGTAACCGTGAAATTGCAAAAACTTATAACCAACTTGCTGAATTTTATGCTTCCAGTGGAGATTTAGAAACAGCGTTTACCTGTTACGAAACGTCATTAAACACTTTACTTCCAGGGTATCTAACGAACCACGTGGAAACACTTTACCCGGAAGTTGCCATACTGGAAACATTTGACGGGATGGCCAACTTGTTTAAACTTCAGAAAAATTACAAAGCAGCTTTACAATGCTATGATAAAGCTTTTGAAGTTGCAGCAATGCTGCGCCATAGTTACGCTTTTCAGGAGTCTAAAGTCAACCAACAATATGAAAACCATATCCGTAGTGAAAAAGCTATAAATGCATCATGGGAATTGTTCCGGGAAGAAAGTAATTATAGATGGCTTGAAAAAGCTTTTCAATATGCTGACCGATCAAAATCCGCCGTTTTGGAGGAAGAGTTACAATCAAAATATATAAACAGCAACATAAAAACTGATCCATTGATTCAGGAAAAGGTAAATCTTCAATTTGAAAAAGGAGTTTTGAATAAAAAAATTATACTTGAGAAAGCCAAGTTAAAGCAAACAAATATTGCTTTGCTTGAAAGTTTAATTGCCAAACGAAATCAGAATGATCTGAAACAAAAAAAGATTCAAACTAAACTCTCAAACAAATACCCGAACCTTTTTTATTCTCAAAAAAAATCCTTAACGATAAAAAGCATTCAAGACAGCCTGCTAAGTTCGTCGCAACAATTAATTGAATTCTTTGAGGGCGAAGAGTCAATTTACATTTTTAGTGTTACCCCAAAAGGAAAATTAAATGTTCAAAGAATTGTATACCCAGATTCCGTAAAATTGAAGATTGCACATTTTTATGAGAATCTGACAGCTGATTTCGGGCAAAGAATTTTAAATAACCCAATCGAATATACAAAATCGGCTTATGAGATTTACCAAGCTCTTCTTGAAAAACAAATAGAAAGCCCGAGGTACAATGAACTCATTATAATTCCTGATGGAAGCATTTCGTTTGTACCGTTTGATGCGCTGTTAACCCAGGCAATAAGCTCCTCCAATTTTCAAAAAATGCCATTTCTGTTAAAATCAAAACAAATTTCTTATGCCAGCTCAGCTTCTGTGCTATACCATCAAAAACAACACTATAAAAACAAAAATACGAACCAATTTAAAGTTCTGGGCTTCTTTCCTGTTTTTGAAAACGGAGTCAGAAATATGGGAGAACTTAAATATTCAGAAGATGAAGCACAAGGCATTGAAACACAGTTTAAAGGAACTTACCTGTTAAAAAACGAAGCAAAGAAAGATAAATTTGTACATTTTAATGTGAATTACGACATATTGCACCTGTCGACACATGCCTCAGCAGGAAACGGAACAATCCCGCCATTCATTGAATTTTATGAAAGCACTTTATTTCTTTCTGAAATATACGGATTTAACTTGCAACCCAGGCTGTTGGTACTCAGCGCTTGCGAAACAGGTATTGGCAAAATAAAAAAGGGAGAAGGGGTAATGAGCCTCGCTCGCGGGTTTCAATATGCAGGAGTCAACAATATTATCGTCTCGCAATGGAAAGTAAATGACAAGGCAACAGCTGAATTGATGTCGCTGTTCTACAAAAACTACAAAACCGATGACAACCAACACCAAGCACTTGCACAAGCTCAAATAGATTATTTAAATGATCCGGACATTCCCAACAGTAAAAAATCGCCCTATTATTGGGCCGGATTCATTTCAATAGGAGAACTTACTGCAGAAAATACTACCCCGTGGAGGATAATTTTACTTGCAATAGCTCTTAGCTTTCTACTTTTAATTGTGTCTCTCAGAAGAAAAAATGTTTTATAACGCAATCAATACTGATAGAAATATTTTGAATATTGGCATCCAAACACCTTCAGACATTTGTACTACAGATTTTGCTGATAATTTAAATTGTTGTTTTAGTTGGGTTCCTTCGATGTTGAACCATGAAACAGGGATAACTTTTTCTATACACATTTGATGTCTCCGGCATCTTGTGGCATTTAACGTATTTTAAGGTTCCCAAAACCTTCAAGGTCTAAAAAATGAACCAGACTTTGCCCCCCGCTTATACTAACAGCCTGACTTTTCTCTTTTGTTTTTCTTTGCCGAATGCTTATTTTGTGTCCGCACACACAGTTGCGGACTATTTGTTGTTTTTATGGCTTTAGTTTCCGTAAATGGTTGAAAGACTGAAATAAAATAGCAATTCGTCAGTATATCAAAAAACAAAACAATGAGAAAAATTCAATTGGTTTTTATCGCACTAATTCTTTTTAGCCAGGCGATACTTGCGCAGGACGGAGGTTTTACCAAACATGGTGAAGTGGTTTATCGTGTTTTTGCCTATGGCAAAGAACGTGAAGATGCCGGCAAAATCGTGATGACCTATTCGAACGGAATAGCCCGTCTGGTGACTGATCGTTCGGGCAAGAACCTGATCCCGGAGGTGCCGAATGAAGAAACCTTTCTGGATTATCAGGCAAAAAAAGCCTGGCAATTGGCGTCTTTTCAGAATGGCGATTTGATCAATACGTCAACGGAGTTCAATTTGCTGGAAGGTTTTGAACCGGACGGGACTACCGAAGAAATACTGGGATACCCCTGCAAAAAATATGTCGGGAGCTCATTTTCGAACCGCATTGAGCTTTGGGTAACCGACAAAGCCGGGATTTTGGGAACACCAACGCTGTGGTTCCCGATGCCGGATGGCCTGGTGCTGAAATATGAACGGAACGATAATTTTAGCCTGGTGGCATCGAGCATTGATATTTCGAAGAAGTCAAAAGATGCCCCTGTTTTGTTCCCGACTGATTTGGGCACCGAAGTTTCGGATGTCGCTTACCGCCGTCGTTTGGCAAACGCTTTTGTAAAAGATATTTCTGTGTTCAAAGACCAGCAGATAAACTGGGGCGATGAGATTGACAATCCGCAGGGCGAGTGCGAAGACTATACTTACCGCTATGCCGGTGGAACACTCGTCCTTAGAAAGGTTAATCTGCCCGATGTCCCTGATGGTACTTCCGTGTTTGCCGAAATGAAGCAACAATCGAATGGCGATGCCTACGACCGTACCGGATCGGTGTTTGTCGTTCCGGTTGATAAGCCGCGCAGTTTCTTGGATGGCTTAAAATATGGTCTGGATTCACTCCCCAAATACATCAGCAAGGAAGGCAAAACCTACCAGGGTGTTGCTGCAACCGGCGATTATGAGCCGATTGTCGAGCTGATCCGGTTTTTCACTCCTTTTGGTATTCATCATTTTAACGATAAACGCGATGTGGGCATTGCCTGGGAAGATACCGCCGTGTACAAGCAGGAAGTGACTGAATTGCTCCCGTTACTGCGCGGCGAAACCTGGATTGGGGTTTTTATAGGCAATTATGATGGAGGCGGTCACAAAATAAACCTGAACCTGAAATATTACCTGAATGATATGGCAGTGAGCGTACAGCCGCAAAAGGAATACTGGATCAAGCCGGTGTTTACCACGACCAATGTGCTGGAAATGGCCGGACAGGAATACGGCACCATGTTCGGCAGCGATACGCTGACAGTTGGGTTTCGGGTGCCGACAAATGTGAAGAACATCACTTTCCGTTACATTTCGACAGGCCATGGCGGTTGGGAAAACGGAGACGAATTTGTGCAAAAGACAAACGAAATCTTTATCGACGGTGAGCCGTTCTTCAAATACACGCCCTGGCGGACCGATTGTGCAACCCACCGGGCATACAATCCGGCTTCCGGCAATTTCTGGAATGGGCTTTCATCATCCGATTACAGTCGCTCAGGCTGGTGCCCCGGTACCGTTTCGAATCCCCTGTACATGCCGGTAAAAGAATTAAAAGAAGGAGAACATACCGTTCAGGTATACATTCCGTTGGGAAAACCGGAAGGTGGCAGTTTTAGCGCCTGGAATATTTCCGGGGTATTCATTGGCGAGATTGACGAATAAGACAAACGCATACAAGTTTAAGAAGAGGTTGCCTTTCCATGCGGGCAACCTCTTCTTCTTTTTAGCTGATGTCGGACAGGCTTGTCACATCGTTTTGCGCAAATGCCAGGTGCAACGTGATTTTGAAAATGTTTACCTGGTCATTAATAACTGGAATCGATTTTTTAAGGAACTTTTAAGATTTCAGTTCTTCATCTGCTCAACCAAAATTAATCCTGTCTGTTACTGTGTTAAATAAAATATGCCCAAAAGTAAGGGCGACAACATGTTCGTTTCAACGAAATTCTTTAAACAGACACTTATATGAAGAAATTATTTCAGTTCCTGATTTCCATGCCATTTATGGTTTTCCTGTTGTTGGTCATGGCATTTGCCATGGCAATTGCAACATTTGTCGAAAGCAGCATGGGCACCGAAACAGCCAAGGCTATAATTTACAATACCCACTGGTTTGAGTTGGTTTTACTGTTGCTGGGAATAAGCCTGGTTTCCAATTTTATCCGTTACCGGATGTATACCCGGAAAAAACTCACGGTCGGCATTTTCCACCTCTCGTTTATCCTGGTTGTCATTGGGGCAGCCATTACCCGGTATATTAGTTTTGAAGGAGTGATGCACATCCGGGAGGGGCAAGCTTCAAACTATATAATTTCGACCGACAGCTATTTTATGGTGCAAACACCTGATCAGAAAATACAGAAGAAGGTGTTGTTTTCGGAACTGACAACCAAACAGTTTGATGAAACGATAGATGTGGACGGGAAGCGGGTCCGGATTAAATCAGTTGACTATGTAAAAAATGCCAAATACAGTCCCGTTGAAGATCCTTCCGGTTCGCCGCTGATTGATTTTGTAGCTTCGGCCGGGCAGGGAATGAAAAATTTTGCTTTTCACATGGGCGATAAAACCAATCTTGGCCCGGTGGTGGTTGGGTTTAACAATGATGCCAACATCCGGTACGAATTGGAAGACGAGACCCTTTATATTGTTGCCGATCGCGATATGGAAATCCGGGCGATGGGAGGAGAAGTGCCTGAAAAATTAGCCGCCGGAACAAAGGCACCTGTTAAGTTTATGCACCTCTATGCTTTTGATAATTATTTGGTGTTGGTTAAAAACTACTATCCCAAAGCGTTGGCCCGTGTTGCCAAAGATGAATCCGGAAAATCGCAGGAAGATGCTGTCGTGTTGGAGGTTTCTGACGGGCAGGAAACAGGTACGGTAAATGTTTTCGGGCGTAGTGGTCAGGTTGGAGAACCTGTAAGTTATATGGTTGGCAATACCTCTTTGCAGCTTTCGTATGGTTCTGAACCGATTTTCCTTCCGTTTAGCCTGTATTTGCGCGATTTTCAAATGGAGCGGTACATTGGGTCGCAAAGCCCGTCATCGTATGCCAGCGAAATTACCTTGCTTGATAACGAACGTGCTTTTCGTGAAGATTCCCGTATTTTCATGAATAATACCCTGAAATATCGTGGCTACCGGTTTTACCAGTCGTCATACGATCAGGATGAACAGGGGACGGTTTTGTCTGTAAACAAAGATTATTGGGGAACCTTCATCACCTACATCGGTTATTTGCTGATGGCTTTGGGGATGATCTTGTCCATGGCCAATAAGAATTCGTATTTCCAATACCTCATTCGGCATTTGAAAGATCTCAACAAAGTATCTGCTGCGAGTGTCATCTTTTTACTTTTGCTCGTTTCCGGTAATGCCCGGGCAAACGAGACAATGGTTGCCGGCATTCCTTCATTGGATGAACAGTTGGTACAGGATTTTTCGGAATTGTGGGTACACGGACGAGATGGAAGGATTGAGCCGATGTCGACTATGTCGAGTGAAATCCTTCGGAAAGTCACTAAAAGGTCATCTTTCTACGGGAAGTCGTCCGATGAGGTTGTTTTGAGCATGAACCTCTATCCCGAGTTGTGGCGTACCGTAAAGATGATTAAAGTAGATAACGCGCAAATTGCCGCAGAACTTGGCATACAGGGGAAATATGCTTCGGCCATTGATTTCTTCGATGAAAACGGAAAATACCTCATCATGAAACCGGTGCAGGATGCCTACAATAAAATGCCTGCCACGCGAAATCAGTTGGAGAAAGCCTATCTCAGCATTGACGAACGTGTGAATATCTGTTTCATGGTTTACAACGGTGAGTTTTTCTCCTTCTTCCCGCCAATCAACCCGACTGATGCCTGGTATACAGTTGGTAGCAGTCCTAAAGGTTATCCGCAGGGCGATTCTCTTTTTGTCAACCGTTGCTTTCAGCTTTTGCGCGAGTCGGTTGACAATCCGGGTGAGGTGCAGCCCCGGCAAATTATAGCCACTGTTGCCAGTTTTCAGGAAAAGTTTGGCAGCACCATTTTGCCTTCACCTGAAAAGAAAGCGGCCGAAATTGCCTACAACAAAATACAGCCTTTCAAGCGGATCTTTCCCTGGTACCTTCTGATTGGTTTTGCCCTTTTGCTGATCCTTTTTGTGAATATTTTCAGGCAAAAGCGTTTCAATAAGATTTTGAAGATCACGTTTAACGGGGTGATTGTCTTTATATTTCTGGTTCATACCGGGGGGCTGATCCTTCGCTGGTACATTTCAGGGCATGCTCCCTGGAGCAACGGTTACGAGTCGATGGTTTATGTGGCCTGGGCAGCCATGCTTGCCGGCATTGTCTTTGGGCGCAAATACCCCATGGTGTTGGGGACTGCTGCTTTCCTGACCGGTATAGCGCTTTTTGTGGCGCACCTCAACTGGATGAACCCGGAGATTACCCATTTGGTGCCGGTGCTAAAATCGTATTGGTTGCTGATCCACGTTGCTGTGATCACGGCCAGCTATGGCTTTATTGGCCTGAGCGCCTTCCTCGGACTGTTGGTACTTACGCTATATGCTTTGCTAAATGAGCGCAACCGGAAAAGCACCACTTATTTTATCGATCAGCTGTCAACTATCAGCGAACTTTCGGCAACCCTCGGGCTGTACATGCTGACCGTTGGTACTTTCCTTGGCGGCGTATGGGCCAACGAGAGCTGGGGCCGCTACTGGGGCTGGGACCCGAAAGAAACCTGGGCGCTTATTACAGTGATGATTTATGCCTTTATTGTGCATATGCGCTTTATCCCGGCATTGCGTGGCCGCTACAATTTTAACCTGGGCAATGTTATCGGCTTCTTTTCAGTACTGATGACCTATTTCGGGGTAAATTATTTTCTCAGCGGGATGCACTCATACGGGAAAGGAAGCGTGGAAGGTGTGCATTGGTCACTTTACGCCGCAATTGTGGTCATCGCGATACTGAGCGGGATTTCATACACGAAATATAAAAAGTTCGAAAAGGCTGATCGTTAAGGGTTTTAGTGGAATGATTCTAAATAGAGAATTGGCCTGTCCAACACGATTATGTCAATTTTTCATTTTTTTTGAAATATTATCTTTGCTTGGTTGTCTGGTTTAATAACGGACTTTTAAAAATCGAGTCTATGTCTTTGACTGATTTACAAGCGAAGGGATAGCGGAAATGATAAAGCGGTTCGTGACCTAAAAATCTAAATAATGAGTAAAGACGTCAAAAGAACGTTTGATATTCTTGAGCGCTACCTGTCCGAATTTCCCCGGAAAGATGCTCTTGGCGGTAAAACAAACGGCAATTGGTACACTTATTCTACTGCCGAATATGTCGAAAAATCCCATCAGTTTGCAATGGGAATGCTGGCCTTGGGGCTGAAACGTGGCGACAAAGTGGCTACAGTAACAACCAACCGTCCCGAATGGAATTTTGCTGATATGGGACTGGCCATGGCCGGGTTGGTGCACGTGCCCATTTACCCCACAATCAGCGATGAGGAATACCGCTACATTCTCGAACATGCAGAGGTTCGCTATCTTATTGTTGGAGACAAGAAACTGTACGAAAAGTTAAAACCAATTGCTGATGAATTGGACACCATAGAAGAGATTTATGGTTTTGAAGAAATAAACGGCTGCACGTATTACGAAGAAATCCTGAAACTTGGTAAGAAGCGTAGCAGTGAATTGGCTCCCAAACTCGAAGAGATTAAGGCTTCAATTTTACCGGACGAGGTTGCTACCCTGATTTATACCTCAGGAACGACAGGCGTTCCCAAAGGTGTGATGCTGACACACGAAAACCTGGTGTCGAATTTTGTTGCCCATGCAAAGATGCACCACCTCGGAAAGGATCACCACGTGATCAGTTTCCTGCCGCTGTGCCATGTTTACGAACGCAGCGTAAATTACCATTTTCAATATAAAGGAATGGGGATTTACTATGTGGGAAACCTTGGGCAGATTGTGAGCGCCATACGCGAAATCAAACCACACATGTTCAACTCGGTGCCCCGGTTGCTCGAGCGTGTTTACGACGGTTTTGTTTCGAAGGGAAAGGAACTGACCGGGATTAAAAAGAGCATTTACTTTTGGGCGCTCAGCCTCACCCGGCATTTTGAATACAACAAAAAATACAACCTGTTCTTAAAACTCCGCATAAAAATCGCCGACAAACTTGTTTACTCCAAATGGCGCGAAGCTTTAGGCAACAATATCATTTATGTGGTTTCGGGCGGAGCGGCCCTGCAACCCCGGATTGCCAGGGTATTGGGAATGGCCGGGATGTATACGCTGGAGGGATACGGGTTGACCGAAACCTCACCGGTTATTGCTGTTAGCAACCCCGACACCGGCGAAATGAAGATCGGCACCGTTGGCCCTGTACTGGAAGGTGTTGAAGTTAAAATTGCCGAAGACGGGGAAATCCTGTGCAAAGGCCCGTCGGTAATGAAAGGCTACTACAAAGCTCCGGAACTGACTGCCGAAGTTATTGATGAGGATGGATGGTTCCATACCGGCGATATTGGTTTGCTGGATGAAGGCAAATACCTGAAAATAACCGACAGGAAAAAGGAAATGTTCAAAATGTCGGGTGGTAAATACATTGCTCCCCAGATGATTGAGAACAAACTGAAAGAATCGTTCTTTATAGAGCAGGCCATGGTGGTTGGCGAAAACGAGAAATTTGCCAGCGCACTGATTTCCCCAAATTTCGAGTACTTGCACGACTGGTGTTCCCAACACAAAATCCACTTTCGCGATAATGAAGAACTGGTGCAGATAAAAGAAGTTGTTGCGCAGTATTTGAAGGAAGTTGAGCTGATAAATAAAACGTTGGGGCAACATGAAGAGATCAAACGTTTCAGGCTGGTTTGCGAGGAATGGTCGTCGCAAAGTGGCGAATTGTCGCCTACCCTGAAGTTGAAGCGTAACTTCATTGCAAAAAAGTATAAACACATCATTGATGATATTTATGCTGTCTCGAAGAGTAATAACGGGAATGGCAATGGATTGAGGCTGCCCCGGGTGAGCCTCCGGTTCGACATGAACGAGTTGCTCCGGAAACTCAAGCCATAAGACGGAGGTATTCCCAAAATATCAAGGTGGTCATCCTGAATTTATTTCAGGATCCCAAACCAGTGGATGTCGAAGTCATCCACTGGTTTGGGGATACTTTCTGTGATAATCTTTTTTAAATGATTCTTCCCCATGGAATTGCAGCCAGTATGATCAGGTAGGCAATGCCATAAAAAACCAACGCATTCCCGAATTTCTTCCGGTCGGTTTTTGACTTCTTTGAGCGGGCATGTCCGATGTGTACCAAAACAACAGCAATCAGCATCATCGAAACGTGTTCAACTGCATAGAAACGCAAGTCGGCGTTTTTCATGGCGGCACCAAAATCCTGAAACGCAGCTTCGGTGATCGGACTTACAAAAAAATAGAGGATTATGCCGACCAGTAACTGCAAATCCATGATTGATGTGAATACAATACCAAGAATGGTGTCTGTTTTTTTCCAGTTTTTCTGGCTGAACCATCCCATAAAATATTTGAGCAGGGTTACCAACGCGACTAATATGACTAACCAGCGAAGGGTATTGTGCAAGTGTAATAATCCGGTATACATGTTTTCTGTTTTAACTTTAATTGATAAAACACTTTACCGGCTGTTTGGTTGACGGGGAATGCTTTTAAATGTTGGGGTTTTGTTAATGAATGATTACTGAGTCAGAAAATTTTTAATTGACTGGTTATCAAAAAATCTTGTTTCTTATTTTTATTCAGTTTAAATTAGAACAGTGATCAATCTGATTTTTTCAATTTAAAAAACTGAACGAAAATGGTAACAAAAATTCACAGCTTGGGTGGCTATATTCATGAGTATCAAAAAAGTATTGCGAATCCTGAAGCTTTTTGGGGACAGCAGGGCGAGTGCTTGTTTTGGCGTAAACGGTGGGATAGGATTGTTGATTGGAACTTTAGCGGACCTGACATCAAATGGTATGTGAATGGAAAATTGAACCTGACTGAAAATATTTTTGAACGGAATTTATATACCCATGGTAACCAGGAAGCTATAATCTGGGAGCCCAATGACCCTTCGGAAGAAAAGCGAAGCCTGACATACCACGAATTGTTTGTTGAGGTGAATAAGTTTGCCAATGCCTTAAAAAGCCTGGGTGTAGGGAAAGGCGACCGGGTGGCAATTTATATGCCGATGGTACCGGAACTGGCCATTGCCCTTTTGGCCTGTGCACGCATTGGCGCCATCCATTCTGTTATTTTTGCCGGCTTTTCGGCCAATGCTCTGGCTGAGCGGATTAACGATGCAGAGGCAAAAATTTTGCTGACGGCCGATGGCGGTTTCCGGGGAGAAAAAGTTACGCCGTTGAAAGAAATTTCTGATGAAGCGCTTGAAGCCTGTACTTGTGTGGAGAATGTAATCGTGTTGCGCCGTACCCACACCCCCGTGCATATGGATGCAGCGCGTGATTTATGGTGGCATGAGTTAATTGCCGGACAAGACGATTTCTGTCCGGCTGAAGAGATGGATTCGGAAGATCCGCTGTTCATTTTATATACATCCGGATCAACCGGAAAACCCAAAGGAATTGTGCATACAACCGGCGGTTATATGGTTTACACTGCTTTCACCTTTCGCAATGTATTTCAGTACAATGCCGGCGATGTGTATTTCTGTACGGCTGATATCGGCTGGATAACCGGCCATTCCTACATTGTTTACGGGCCACTGCTAAACGGGGCTAAAACGTTGATGTTTGAAGGTATCCCTACCTGGCCTGATGCCGGTCGCTTTTGGGATATTGTTGACAAATACCAGGTGAACCAGTTTTATACCGCCCCAACGGCATTGCGGTCATTGCTGGCAATGGGAAACCAACACCTGGAAGGGAAAAAACTGACTTCACTAAAAGTTCTTGGAACGGTGGGTGAACCGATCAATGAGGAGGCATGGCACTGGTACCACGATCATGTTGGCAAGAACCGTTGCCCAATTGTTGATACCTGGTGGCAAACCGAGACCGGCGGAGTGATGATCTCGCCGTTGGCCGGTATTACGCCAACCAAACCATCGTTTGCCACGTTGCCTCTCCCGGGCGTGCAGCCAATTATTGTGGACAACGAAGGGCGAGAACTGGTAGGGAATTCGGTTGAAGGAAACCTGTGCCTGAAATATCCCTGGCCGGGAATGGCCCGGACGATTTGGGGCGACCATCAGCGGTTCAAAGAGACTTACTTTTCAACTTTCCCAAACATGTACTTTACAGGTGACGGGGTTAAGCGCGATGAAGATGGCTATTACCGGATACTTGGCCGGGTTGATGATGTCATAAACGTATCGGGGCACAGGTTGGGAACTGCCGAAATTGAGAATGCCATCAATGAGCATCCGCTGGTAACTGAGTCGGCGGTTGTTGGTTATCCCCACGCAATAAAGGGACAGGGTATTTATGCCTTTGTTGTTTGTTCTGAGCTTTCAACAGGTGGTGAAGAAGGTATCCGCCGAAGTATCAAACAAGGTGTGACCAAGATTATTGGCCCCATTGCACGTCCCGATCTTGTCCAACTGGTGCCTGGGCTGCCAAAAACCCGAAGCGGGAAAATCATGCGACGCATCCTTCGTAAAATTGCTGAAGGAGATGTTTCGAACCTGGGAGATATTACAACATTGCTTGACGAGGAAATTGTTGAAAAGATTATTGACGGAGCCTTGATCGATGTCAGGCGGTAAGTGAAAAAAGATAGCAGGAAAGAGCCGGAAATGGCTCTTTTTTCTTGTTGTAACTTTTGTGTTAAGCTTAGGGGGGCGAATTACAGATTTTTATTAAAAGTCCGATTTCTGTATAATTTTGTCGCTAGATAGGAAAATCTGGTTCGATTTTATTTCCCGGGAACTTTAGACGAGTAACAAACGTAATGAAAGTTGCACCGGAAAAATTGAGGTTCGGAATTCTATTGGAATTTGTTTAATAACTAATTGTGAACATCCCTAACATTATTATACCATGACAGTAAACAGAACTTTTGGGATAGGCATCAATACAAATGAGCCTGAGGTGTCGGATAAAAAGAAAATTCAATACATCAATCTAAAGCTGGCAGCCGATGGTTATCCCACCAGTGTTTCGGGTGCCAAATCGGATTTCCTGGAAATGGCCAAGCCTTTGTTAGACAACTATAACATCAAATCAAGGCTTTTATCAGACAAAACATCCCCAATGGGGCAGCGGATCAAGGACTTTTTAACCGATTTTCTTGGCGATGTCCCCGGCGATAATTCATTTTCATTCCCGGATCATCCGTTCATCCTTGACCGCTATGGTTTGGCCCGGATCGTTTCGTTACCTGCTGATGCTGATTATTATGAGAACGATGTCATAAAAACATACCGCACAGCACAAGGTATTTTGAATAATCCAAAAGAAGACCGAAGAACGACGAAGGGGGTTTTTCATATTTGTGAAGGCGGATTGCCTATTCCTGATGATAAAAAGGCGGTGCCCAAAGCAACGTTTTGCAAGCTGCTGCAACATGCATTGAACCCGCCAACGGAGTTGATGCAGCTACCTTTCACCGCTAACCAGGAAAATCCGGCAGAATTGTTTGTTTGCCTGATGCTCCGCCCGGTTGTGCTTCCCGAAGTACCCGGGGTGATTTCCGAAAAATCAATGGAAATTAAATTCCTTGCTCCGGGGAGCTTGGTGTCGAACCTCGACTTTGTTGAGTCGATCTTCGGAAATGCCGGAGACCCGTATCTGCCCGAAAACGATGCCGCACTTGAGCCGGATAGCTGGACCGGGCACTCAGGCTGTGTGATCCTGGCCCCACACCTCATCAATCTGACTAAGAAAGAACTGGGACTGCCGTTTTACGGAAATGCCACCGAACGTCAGAAACGCGATGGCATGTGCTGGAAAAATGAAGATGAAAAATATAACGACGGGAGCGCTTTTAAGATTACGGCCCGCGACGAACGTGGCGTTGTGATCACGATTATTGCCGATAACTACTATGGATATTGCAAGAAAGAAGTAAAAACCATGATTGGCTATTCGGCTAACTTGTATGGTTTGGCCGAAGAAGAACATGCCGGCGGGGCAGTTGCTTTCCGCAGCTACAACCTGGGCGAAAAATGTTACCTCGATGAACGCCTCCCGACAAATGAATTGGACTTTGCCTCTTTCATTTACATGTATGCCGACATGCTGGAGCTTAAAAAAGAAGGCTATGCGGTTGATAAGAAACACCCGGAGGTAATCTATGTTCCCGAGGATGCCAAATTTGAATTGGTCAAACAAACCATTTCATGGACAAAAGGAAGTGAAGAACAATCGATAAAATTGTTGCCCTACAAATATTACATCTACCCAAACGGGTACAAAGTGGAAATGAAAAAGCGCATTGAAGGCCCCAAATGGCACCTGGTGGGTACCTGGGCCGAAGGAACGCTTTGTCATAAACCATGTACGGTTTCCGGTGGCGGAAAGTCAGAAATCTCAAAATCAATTAAAGATGCGATGATCCAGGGATCAGTTATCGTGACTGATTTGCATGCTGATCTGGATATGGTTGAGGAAATCATGTCGAAGGATTTTTCAAAACGCTTTAAAATCCCAGCTGATTATTCGGTCAATAAATCCCGCCACATACTAAGCCGCCGACGTTCGTTGGGCTCTGTAATCAAATTGCTGACCCCATCGGATGAATACACCGATGAGTACAATCAATGGCTGACATCATTCCCGCAACGCATTAAAGTGTTGATTTATGTGATAAAAGGAAACTACAGCGAGGATTGGGACAAAGACTGGAGAAAATATTTCTCGGTTGATAAAGTAAACGGTGTGCCGGGCAATGAGCTGAAATTTCAACGCAACAAGCTATTAACAAACTACCTGCGTGTCGGGCTTGATCCGGATAATTCCTGGCGTATTTTCCAAACCCGTCAGGATTATAACCCGTCAAGCAAAGTTCAGGTTGAAGACGATATCACCGCTTCGGTAATTCTGGACTCGAAGAAACTGGAGAACCTGAACCCGGAATATTCAAATCCAAGTGTTAAGATTGTTGAAAACTGCGAGGCACGTTTGTTCCAACGCCCCGACGATTGTATCATCAAAGGGTATGACAAACAGGGAGAGAAAGACCTGTCAAGTCCGAATACCTTCCTGTCTAATTTTGAGCCGCTGACCCGCCAACAGGTACAGGACATAAAAGAAGACACGATTGGGTTTGAATTGTACACGCAGCCGGTTAAGGATTTGATCAATAACTTTCTGCAAAGCGAAGGCCCCGAGTTTTTGGTGGTGCCTTCCGAGCCCCGTTTGGTAAATGGTGAGCCATCGAAGAACCCGCGCTACCTGCAAACACGTCCTGATTTGATTGATCCGGTTGCCAAATATGTGGCAGAAGTAAGTACGCGTATCTTCCGCAAAATACCGTTGGACAAACCGGTGTACCTGCCGGTGAATGCTGTTTTGCCCGGACGCAGGAATAACCCGGCCGAGCCTGAAAATAATGTGCCGCCATTGGCTGTTTACAATCCGATTCATTACCAGGAATTACCTGAATTGTTTATCGACTTTATTTGCAGTATCACCGGAAAATCGCCGTCAACTACCGGATTTGGTTCTGAGGGAGCCTTGACAAAAGGCCCGTTCAATTCCCTGTTACCGGCTTCCGATCTGAACAATGCGTTCCTTTCGTACATTCTTACAGGCTATGATGGTTTCTCATCTGCTGCCGGTTATGTAGGCCCAAAATACAAAGTTGATCACGACATTAGCTTGTTGATCCCGGAAATCTGGTGCCGGATGTCGGTAGAGGAACGCAATCCGAAGTTCCTGATTGAAAATGGCTACCTCGAAAAAGTGGATAATTTCACCTACCAGGGGAAAGAAGTTGATGCCAGCCTGTTGGGATACCGGATCACACTGCGTTTTGTAACCCATTTTATGGCCCGTATTTTCAGTAAGCCGGATGCTGTTTTTAGTGAAGATATGCTGAAGCCTGAATTGCAGGATATGGACATGTTTGTGGCTTCGATTGAAAATCTTTCAATCACACAAAAACGAGTGGCCGAAGGCTACATGCGCGACGGTTCTGTCGATTTGCTGTGCCCCCCGCTGAAAGCACTTGTTCACATTATGGTGGACGGTAATTACAACGGAAAAGGACGTAACCATCCGGATGTGCGTGCCATGTTCACTCGCGAGGCCGTGTTGAACAGCGACTGGTACCAAGCCCGTTTGGTTGAGAAGCAAAAACGCGATATTGCCCAATGGACAAAAAATGTCGACTACATTGAGAATATCATCAGCAAAAAGAATTATGCCGAAACTGCAGTTCGGCTGTCTTTATCCGATCGCTTAAAAGAAGCAAAGGCCCGATTGAAAGAAGTTTCTTCTCCGGCTTATCTTGAAAGCCTGAAAGGAACCTTGGGCGTTGATCTGCTTTCGACAATTGAAGACTAAAAGCGAACCAGCAAAATAAAGAAAGGCTGTCCTTCCTAAACTTGGGGGACAGCCTTTCTTTATTTTGAATCTTTTGGTCTAATGTGCTTGTGCGTTGTTTGTTGCATTTTCCAGACGTTTCAGGATCGCAAAGATAAATCCAGCTGATAGGAAACACATGATAACCAGGATCGCGAAGAATTGCCAAAGTTCAATTTTATCCCAAAGAATACCAATTAAACCGGCTGCCAGGTTTCCAAAAGAGACAGCGCCAAGCCATCCACCTTGTGCCAGACCTTTGTATTTTGGCGGAGCTACTTTCGAAACAAACGAGATTCCGATCGGACTGAGGAACAACTCAGCCACGGTCAGTATAAGGTAACAATTGATTAGCCAAAAAGGTGAAACGAGGTTCTCGGATACACCGCCGTTCAATTGCCCTGGAGAAGTTAAATTTAAAGAAGCAGCGATCAGTACCCCAAAACCAATTGCAGTAATGATCATCCCGATTCCGATCTTTTTTGGAGCAGAAGGTTCTTTGCTTTTTCCTCGCAACCAGGTAAAAATCCCGATAACTACCGGTGTTAGGAAAACAATGAAGATCGGGTTGAATTGCTGGAATTTTTGTGGTGTGATAGTGTAATCGCCTGCGTAAGAGGTGATGGAGTAGTAAGCCAAAGCTGCACTCAGCAAGGTAACAATACCCCCGATACCTTTTGTTTTGCCGGATTTTCCCGAAAACAACAGGATACTACCAATAATGGCAAACAGGATCGGTAATAGTTGTCTTAGGTCGAATAATACATAGGTGCTTGAGGCAACATGACCAAGTTGGGTATAGTCACGTGCAAAAATGGTCATGGTGAAACCATTCTGATGAAATGCCATCCAGAAGAAAATGACTACGAAGAAAACCAGTCCAAGAGCAATTAAACGTTCCTTCGTTTGTTGCGGACTTAGGATGATCATTTTGTCTTTATGCTCTTCTGACTTTGCTTTTTGTTTTTCGGTAATATCAGCGTGTTTGTAATATTTTTTGAACCCGATAAAAATCAGGAATGAAACAATCATACTGGCTGCAGCTACAGCAAAACCGGCATTGTATGATTGCCCCAACGTGTCTATATAATCCTTACAAAATGATGTCAGGTCGGTAAAATTGGCTCCCATTTGTGCTTTGGCAAGCTCAGTCAGCTTGGAAGCATCTTCCAGTTGGCCATCCAGAAATTTATGGGCCATATGTGGAATCGCCGAATCGTAAGTGTAGTTCTTGGTTCCCAGCACCCAGTTGCCAACAGCCTCAGCTGCAGATGGCGCAAAGAAAGCCCCAATATTGATCCCCATGTAAAAAATGTTGAAAGCATTGTCTCGATTAGCACTGTATTTGGGGTCATCGTACATGTTGCCAACCAATGCCTGTAGATTTCCTTTGAAAAAGCCCGTTCCAAGTGAAATCACGATCAAAGCTGAATAAACCATGATAATTCCCTGTCCGGGAAGTGACAAAAGCAAATATCCCAAGAACATAACAATGGTACCAAGAGTAATGGTTTTCCCGTAACCAAGTACATTATCGGCAATATATCCCCCCACAATAGGAAGAAAGTAAATACCGAACAGAAAAGCACCGTAAATACCACCGGCTTCGGCTGTTGAGAAACCAAACTTGGCTTGCAGGTAAAGTACAAAAATGGCGAGCATGGTATAATAACCAAAGCGTTCTCCCATATTGGCAAAAAATGCCACTAATAGTCCCTTGGGATGTCCTTTCAGCATAATTAATTTTTTTTAGTTCGTAAATTTCAGTTGTAAAGTTTTGCAAGACTGACAAATATAATCAACTTTTCCACGAATCAAGCTTGACAAATATCAGGTCGTGAAAGATATGGACAGTGACCGGGAATTGTTGTACTGCTTTTTCAGACAATCGATGAATAAAGTGATAAAGAAGACAACAAATAGGTCTGTGACTATAGATTTTTGTAAATTCGGTATAAAAATGATCTTATGAAGATTTTTTCCACGAAACAAATAGCCGAAATTGACCAATACACAATCAAAAAGGAACCGATCTCCGATGTTGACCTAATGGAGCGGGCTTCGATGCAAATTGTGAACTGGTTGATCCACTACATTTCAAACGAAAAGAAACTGATTTTTTTTGCCGGCCCGGGGAACAACGGAGGTGATGCGCTTGCAATTGCCCGCATGATGGCAGATTACGATTACCAATGCGAGGTATTCTTGCTTGACTTTGGACGGGAACTGAAAGGTTCGCCTGCCATAAACTGGCATCGCCTGCAGAAACAAGGAAAGGTAAAATTGACCCACTTAGCGGATGAAACAGATATTCCTGAGATACAGGATGCAGACGTTGTGCTGGACGGACTGTTTGGCTCCGGCTTAAGCCGCCCGCTCAACGGGTTGGCAGCAATGGTAGTAGAAAAGATCAATAATTCGCCTGCAATGGTTGTTGCCATCGATATTCCCAGCGGGCTGTTCGGCGAAGACAACTCGAAAAACGATCTCTCGAAAGTGGTCAAGGCAAATCATACGCTGACTTTTCAGTTCCCGAAATTATGCTTCTTCTTTCCTGAGCATGATGAGTTTCTTGGCCGTTGGGAAGTTTTGCCTATCGGGTTGCACCCGGAAGCAATTACGACTTTTCAAACTTTTTTTCACTTTTTGACTGAGGAGTATGTTGCCTCTATGGTTCGGTCAAGAGCAAAATTTTCACACAAGGGAACCTACGGGCATGCCTTGCTGATTGCCGGGGCGTACGGAAAAATGGGAGCTGCTGTTTTAGCTTCTAAAGCTGCTTTGCGAGGAGGTTGCGGGTTGCTTACCGCTCATGTGCCGCATACCGGTTTCCCGATTATCCAGACGGTAGTTCCCGAGGCCATGTGCTCCATTGATGCCTCTGACTTGATGTTTACCGAGTTTCCTGAGCTTGAGGCTTTTTCGGCTGTCGGTTGTGGGCCCGGCATTGGGACAAAACCAAATTCGCAGCGTGCTTTAAGAGAATTGTTGCTGGCTAAACCGTCGAAACTGGTTCTGGATGCTGATGCGCTGAATATTTTGTCCAGGCATTCCGAATGGTACGAAGACTTACCAGAGAATACGATCCTGACCCCGCACCCCAAAGAATTTGAACGTATGGCCGGCGAAACATCTGATTCATGGACCAGGCTTCAGGTTCAGATTGAATTTTCGCAGAAATACAAGGTGATTCTGGTTTTGAAAGGTGCTCACACCTGCGTAACTTTCCCGAATGCTCAGGTTTATTTCAATACGACCGGAAACCCGGGAATGGCGACTGCCGGCAGTGGCGACGTGCTCACCGGATTGCTTCTCGGCTTGCTGGCCCAGCCTTATGCCCCGCAAGAAGCAGCAATCCTGGGAGTTTATCTGCATGGGTTGGCTGGTGATTTGGCGGCAACCGAATATGGGCAGGAAGCACTGATTGCCGGCGACTTGATCGAATCCTTCGGAAAAGCTTTCCGCCATCTTGTAAAATAATTTGCCTGGAATTTTGTTTTAGGATTGGAACCGGAATTTTCGTTCAAAAATTCCCCACTTGAGATGACAATAGCTATTTTTGACAAATAAATCTAAAACAATTAAACATGAAGACGAAATACATTCTTCCTTTCATTTTGCTCTTTTTCAGTCTGGGCGTTTTGGCACAACGTTCCGACAAGAAAGATGCAGTTTCAACCCCGGTGATCACCGATGGTATTGTATATAGCTTGCCACGCACCGGGATCCGGATTTATGTGAAAGCCACGCAGGAAAAATTCTTCCATGGACCGTATTATCAGTATGCCGAAGCGATGCTTGGACTGAAAAATGCACCGGCATTGGATAGTGAAACCTGGTCAATCAATGATTTAGAAATTGAAACGTTCAGCGAACCCGATCCGCAGCAGGTTTATAAAGCCAAAGGGATGGCCGCGTCTTTGTTGAGTCTTACAGCCTCGGGGACACTTGCAGGAATAAATACATTTATCGATGTTGAACCTGAACCTGCTTCTGTTTCAACTTTTTTGGGTGATACCAAAACACCCGATTTCCCGTTTCCGGATTTGTCGTTAAACCCGTTTTTTGAAAAGCAGGACTCTACCAAACGGAATGTGATTGTAGCTAAATCAGTAGAAGAAAAAGCGCTGGAGGCAGCTCATACCATTACAAAGTTGCGGAAACGCCGCTTTAAATCGTTGGCAAATGCATACGAGGAGCAACTACCCGACGGACGTTCATACGAGTTGATGGTTGATGAACTGGGGAAACTGGAAGAAGAATATGTAGCCCTGTTTGTTGGGAAAACCTATAAAAAAACATTTGAATACTGCTTTGATTTTATTCCCGGTGAAAATTCTGTCTCCGGTGAAGTCGTTTTTCGCTTTTCTGAAACAAAAGGTGTTTTGCCTAAAACTGACATGAGCGGAAAACCAATTGTGGTTGACATGAAAAAAATGGATGATCTGGCATCGGCTCAGGACAAAGCCAAAGTAACCCCAAATGCCGGAGTATCCAACGTTTTTTACCGCACACCCGGGAAGGCTGAAATCAAGGTACTTAACGGGATCAACCTGATGGCCGTTAGCCGTGCCGATATTGCCCAGTTTGGGGCGGTGGCGCAATTGCCTGATGAGTTGCTTGACGGGAATCATCAGATAGTTTTTCACCCAAAAACCGGCGGCATAAAAAGTATCCTCCTGAAATAATAGCAAAAAGGCAGTCTGTTGGCTGTCTTTTTTGATTTATGTCAGTTGCGTGGCAGCTTAATTTTCTTATTTTTATCGGCTTCAATCGAAAACTTACAAATACTGATCATTATATTATGGATGCGATTAAAAAGACGTTAAAAGATTCGGCAGCTGTGCGCTGGCTGGTGTTGGTGATTATTTCCATGTTCATGTTCGGAACCTATTGGTTCCAGGATTTTATGTCAGGACTGAAAGGGTTGATGACCTCGGAGTTGGGCATCACCAGTAGCCAGTTTGGTTTGATTATCAGTTCGACTACCTGGGCAAACATGTTCGGGATGATTATGGTTGGAGGAATTATCCTCGATAAATGGGGGATTCGTGTTGCAGGAGTTGTATTTGGGATTGTTGCTACCGTTGGCGCATCCATAACTGCGTTGGCAACTTACGGTGTCTTCGGGAATGACCCGGGTACCATGATGAAATTTATGATGGCCGGACGTATGTTATTCGGGATCGGGCTTGAATCGATCTGTGTGATTGTTACCCGTACCACGGTCAAATGGTTTAAAGGATACGAACTGGCTTTGGCTATGGCTATTAATGTGGCTTTTGGACGTTTCGGTACCGCTTTTGGCACCGCCTTTTCTGTCGAGATAGGTGGCGGTCATGTGGCTCCGGCATTTGCTTTTGCTGCTTCCCTAATCGGTCTTGGGTTCATTTTGTTCATGGCTTACCTGATTTTCGATATTCGCTTGGACAAACAGGTTCATGCCAACAAAAAAGAGGGAGGCGAACCTGAGGAAGATTTCAAATTCAGCGATTTGCTGAAATTGGTCACCAATAAAGGTTTTATTTACATCACCCTTTTGTGTGTGGCGTTTTATTCTGCCGTTTTCCCGTTCATCCAGTACGCGCCCGACTTGCTGGTGAATAAGTTTGGTTTTACCTACGAGTTACCTGATTTTAGCAATCTGAACCTGATCCAAAAGATCAGTGCGATCTTTCATAACGGGCCTAAAGTAACCGGATTAATTCCGCTGGGCACAATCCTTTTTACGCCAATCTTTGGATCAATAGTCGACAAAAAAGGGAAAGCAGCTTCTTTAATGATCCTGGGTGCTTTTTTGTTGATCTTTGCCCATGTTTCCCTGTCGGTGTTTAATAGTGTAACCCTTGGTTATTTAGGCTTGGTTTCGTTAGGAATTGCTTTTGCGCTGGTTCCTGCAGCCATGTGGCCTTCTGTTGCCAAAATTGTTGCCGAAAACCGTTTGGGAACGGCTTATTCTTCTATGTTTACTATCCAAAACTGGGGGCTTGGCCTTTTCTTCTGGGGAATTGGCGCCGTTCTGGATTATGTCAATCGTGAAGACCTTGCTGCTATTGAAGCCGGAGAAAAAATGTATAATTACACCATCCCGATTCTGATGTTAGTGGTTTGTGGTGTCATTTCAATTTTTCTGGCTTTCATGTTGTTGCGTGCCGACAAACAAAACAAATACGGGTTGGAATTACCGTCGGGTGTAGAAGCTGAATAATCTTACTTTATCACAATATTTGAAAGCCCTGCATCTGTATTATTTGCAGGGCTTTCTGTTTTTGAACTGACGAAAGTCAGAACAACTTGGGGTGTTAAATTGTATTTTTAGAAAATTCACTCAGTTTATTAATCAATTAAAATAGGAGACAATGAATAAAGAAATTAGTCAGCTGGAACCGAAAGCATTATGGGAAAACTTTTATAAGCTGACCCAAATTCCCCGTCCTTCACACCATGAAGAACGGATTCAGGATTTTATGTACAACTTTGGTAAGGGGCTTGGGTTGGAAACAATCAAGGACGAGGCCGGAAATATTATTATCCGTAAACCGGCCACTCCTGGTATGGAAAACCGGAAAGGTGTAATCCTGCAAGGACATTTGGATATGGTTCCGCAGAAGAACAGTGACAAAGTGCACGATTTTGCGAATGACCCCATCGAAGCCTATATTGATGGCGAATGGGTGACAGCCAACGGAACAACACTTGGCGCAGATAACGGTATTGGTGTTGCATCTGCAATGACAGTGTTGGCTTCAAATGACCTGGTTCACGGCCCGGTTGAAGCCCTGTTTACAGCAACCGAAGAAACCGGGATGGACGGAGCTGAAGGCTTGAAAGCAGGAATCATGCAAGGAGAAATTTTGCTGAATATGGACTCGGAGGACGAGGGGGAATTGTACGTGGGATGTGCCGGTGGCGAAGATGCCAACGTGAAATTCAACTACTCTGAAGTCGCAGTTCCGACCGGATCAGTGGCTTGCAAATTGAGCATTACCGGTCTAAAAGGAGGTCATTCCGGAATGGACATTATCCTGCAACGTGGCAATGCCAATAAAGTGTTTTTCCGCTTGCTGAACGAAGCTTACCTGGCTGCCGGTGCGCGCTTGGCATCAATCGACGGAGGAAGCCTTCGCAACGCCATCCCACGTGAAGCTTTTGGCATTTTGACTGTTGATTCATCCAAATTTGAAGCGATGAAACAAGTGATAGACGCTGAGTTTTCTGTTGTGAAGAAAGAGCTTTCGGCTACCGAACCTGAAATGAAAATGACACTGGAAAGTGCGGATATGCCTGTCGCTTTAATCGATGAAACAACGCAGGTAAACCTGACCAAAGGAGTAATGGCTTGCCCGAATGGTGTAATCCGTATGAGCGACAGCATGCCGGGTCTGGTTGAAACTTCATCGAACCTGGCCATCATCAAATCAGATGCTGCAGAAAAAACAATCACACTGGCAAGCTTGATGCGCAGCTCAGTCGATTCGGCAAAAGAAGAATTGGGCAAGCGCATTGCTGCTGTCTTTACCCTGGCAGGCGCCGAAGTAAAAATGTCGGGTGCTTATCCGGGCTGGAAACCCAATATGGACTCGCCAATCCTGAAAACCATGCAAGCTGTTTACAACGAGAAGTACGGGAAGGTTCCCGAAATAAGAGCTATTCATGCCGGATTGGAATGTGGTATTCTTGGCGGAACTTATCCGAACTGGGATATGATTTCATTTGGCCCGACCATCCGTTTCCCGCATTCGCCCGATGAGAAAGTGAATATTGAAACGGTGTCCAAGTTCTGGGATTTCTTGGTTGAAACGCTCAAAAACATTCCTGTAAAATAGACCGCAAGCAGAATAAATGAAAAAAAAGGGGCTGTCTCAAAAGTCACCTTAATCGTCATTGCGAAGGAGGAACGACTGAAGCAATCTCCTGAAAAACAGATTGCTTCGTTTCACTCGCAATGACGCATCTCTTTGGTTTTATGACTTTTGAGACAGCCCCTTTTTTTATAACGATGACTTGACTATTCCTTAGCTTCTTTGGATGCACCGGTGTTGCATCCAAATGGCAGGTATAAAGGACACACACTAATAGCACTGGTCAGCAATAAAATACAGGCAAAAACCAGTAGTACGATGCCCAGGGTTCCTGAGATTGTTCCGGAGAAGTACAAAATTGCGATTACTACAGCTACGATTGCACGAATTGCACGATCTGCCATTCCCATGTTTCTTTTCATATCAATATAGTTTAAAGTGAATAAAGTATTCTGTTACTTTGTTGATATTCAGTATGGATTTGTAGCAAGTGAAACAGATGTACGACACAAATGTTCGGCGGTAGGAAGATAAAATCCGGAACCTGTTTCTAAAACACATTGGCTTTTTCTTTTACTGACCGGGTGACTTCAAGTCACCCGGTCAGTAATATCGCTGCTTTACGATTTCTTTGTATTGAGAACAATCTTTTCCTTGTCGCGTTTGCCAATTCCTTTAAGGAACGAATTGATTTCCTTGAACTCGGAAGGAGGATAGTTTCCTTTGTTTATTTGTATTTGCCGGTTGATCTGGATTTGTTTTTCGGATATTTTCTGATAGTCGATCTGGTATGTTCCGTAAACAGAGCTCATTTCGGATGTTTGGGGCAAGAATTCAATCTCAAGGTTATCGGGTATTTGCAGGTTTAAGGTGTCACAGTAAACATACCCGGTTGATTCGTATAGGTTGAGCTTTCTTGAATCTTTTATGTAACTCATAAACGAGTGAGGGAAAAGCATGTTGGGTTCAACAAACAACCTGGTTCCTGTTTTTGACGAATAGCTACTGATGTTCCCCTTTATGTAGAGGTTGGCAACGGCTTCATCTCCTGAGTTATCTTCTATTGAAAAGTCATTAAGTTGCAAGCCACTGCCGTTTAGTACCCGCAGTAAGACTTTCTTTTGTTCTTCTTTTGACTCGGTTATCAAAGGAAATACATCCTCGAAAAGGTAATTCCTAAATTGTGAGCTAACCTCGAAACTTGCCGCTCCTGTTTCGGCCAGGTTAACGGAGATCGTGGAATTTCGTGTATTCTTTTCAGTTGATAAATCAGGAGTTCTTACCAGTTTGCCACCTTGTTCGGTAACCAGCAAACAGTAACGGTCGGAGTTGTTTCCGCTGATATAGCCAAATGGCATATTCTGACTGGTACATTCCAGCCAGGTGGTGTCCTGGTCAAGCGGGACACATAAAATGATGTGGTTGGTTTGATTTGCACTGGTAAAGTCGGGGAACTTTATTATTTGGCTTGAGCCGCTGCCTATTTCGGTGTAAAATGATTCAATACCGATGGCTTCTAATAACGCTTTTGTGTAGTTGCTTAGTGCTTTGCAGTCGCCATAGCCCTTTTCATCTACATCAGCAGCCATAACAGGTTGAAAACCTCCAATGCCAAGTGCAATGTTGACATACCTGGTTTTGTTTTGCATGTAGTTGTAAACAGCTTTTACTTTTCCCTTTTTGTCGGGAATATTTTCTGTCAACTGTTTCATTTTATCAACCGTGGCTGCCGGGAGTTCCTGCCGGTCTTTGATTAAACTGTAGACCCAGTTCCCATAGCTCTGCCAGGAGGTAAAGTCGCCGGTTGAACCTTCAAAGCCTATCTCGTCGGGAGAAAGGAGCACGGATGGAAAAATATCAAGATAATTGGGTGCCGAACGCTCATAGGGAATCGCTTTCAGGTTCGATGCTTCCCATTTATATTTTAGTTGTTCACCCATCTCTGATTTGTTAAACTTGAATGAATAGTTCAGTTCTTTATATCTCAATCCAAACAGGGAAGGTGTTTCAATTGTTAGCTCTGCATGCTCAACGGAAGTGTCATACCCTTTTTGGGGCAGCCATCCCCCGAAACCGGACAACGCTTTGTGTTCGACGGTATAAGTGTATTCAACCGTGTATGGATAAAAGTTATTTGACGGTTTGTAGACCTTTACCCTGTTATCGCTGTACATGGTAAAACTGTTGTTACTGGCGTAGTCTTCAAATTCTTTCTTTTTTACCGATTTTATCAGGGTTCCTTTCGAGTCGTAAATATTCTCGTCAATATCGGTAACTTCCGAGTTTTGGTCATAGTAGATCGCCAATGCCCCGTCAAATGCTCCTTTCTCGTTCATTACAGTAACGACATAGTCGACAGTCATTGAGTATTTTTCGAGTGAGGTTCGTTGGTATGTTGTGCGGTATTCCCTGATTATGGCGTTGGCATCTTTTTTCAGTGAATCGGCTATTTGTGCCGTTGGCCATGCGTTACCGCAAAAAGCGGTCGATGAAAATGTAAAGGCGCAGAAAATAGCAAGGATTACTCTGTTCATTATTTATCAGATATGGTTCTTGAATTGTTTGAGCTGCATTACGTTGCCAGGATCAGATTTGTTTGGGCTTTAATACAACCAGTTCTTTTTCCTTGTCAACGATCATTTGGATGAAGGTTTTTAATTGTTCGTATTCTTCAACCGAAAACAAACTTTTATTGATCGTGATCGATGAATTGACATTTAAGATATTGCCCATGTTTACGACTTGGTATTTAAAGGTTCCTGCATTATTAGGGAGCCTTATTGCGATAGGTTTAGGGAGCTCGGAGCATTCATAGTTCGAAGGCAGGACATAAGTGTACATGCGCTGGATCAGGAATGGGTAATCAAACTCAACCGGAAATTCTCTTTTCTCCAGTTTAAGAGGGTTCTCATCAAAGAACGGGTCAAGTGTTGGTGAAAAATAGACCATGGCTCCTGAGTTGTTTAAGCCTTCAGTTTCAGTTATATCATAAACAATATTCAGGTCGTAGTCTAAACTGTCCAGTCCCTTTACCTCTACATTACTGATACTGAATTCACCATTTTCATTTTCAAGTGATTTGATACATTCCTCAGTATCTGTTGATTCTTTAATCTTTGTGCGGTAGTAGTAAGCGCTGTAGCCATTAAGTTTTTTGAGGGCTTTTCCGGACATCGTCATCGTGCTGTCCAGCTTAAGGTTGTAGCTTGACCTGACTGAGAATGGTTTATAGTCCATCAGATTGATCCATTTCTCCGCTGTGTCACCAACTATCCGGCCTTTGTCATTCAGGCACCTGACGGGGATCAGGTTGATCAGTGAGTTTGGGTCAGTTGCATCCATTAGCAATGGGCTGCCTTCCCATTCAACCATTGCTATCACATAATTGAAGCTGCTGATTGAAGGGTGTACCGGATAAATGATGCCGTTTTCTTTTGTGCTCAAAATTACCGGATAGCTTTTGAACCCGAGTTCCCGGAGTAACACGACCAGGTTTAAATTAACATCGGCACTGTTGCCTTCGCCTGCTTTATAGGCTTTGTTCAGGTTGGTGTCGATGTATTTTGTTTTTCTTCCAGTCCAGCTAATCTTTTGTTTTACCAGTTCAAAGGCGGCGCTTATCAGGTCTGTTCCTTCCAGTCCACCAGCTTTTAGTGTTTCTACTTCGTCTTTCCAGTGGTTCCCGTTTTTTATTTCTCTTCCAAAGTATTCGCTTTCATTAAGCTGTTTGTCAATTTCTTCCCAACTGGTGGTGTAAAATTTCATTGGTTGTTGAGGGAAATTGGTTGACTGCAATTCGTATTCAATTTTTGACAGATAGTTTTCGGGTGTACGGAGGAACTTCTCTTTGGGGAATGCCGGGATATTTTTTGCCTGGTAGTGCCTGATGTTTGCCAGATAATGAACTTGTTGTGTCTGATAATTTGTTTTGGCGGTATAAAACCCTTCACGCGATTTTGATGTGAAAGTTATCGTCTCGTTTTTCGTTTCGGTTGTTGTTGAAATATTGTAATATCCTTTTTGCGTTTGGTTGTAATTGAAATATTCAGGGATACTGACTGTGTATTCGCTGTACAGGGTCGGGATTGTTCTTTGGAAATACCATTGCTGTAAGTTGAATAGGAAATCGGAGACAATCGTGTATTCGATTTCAATTATCGAACCCTCTTTGATGTTGGGCATGGCAAACTTTACTGTTGTCAGGTTTTCGCTGGTTGATTCTCTCATGATATCACTTTTTTCCAGCTTTGTTTTTTCAACTTGTTTTCCATCCATGTTGTAGGTAAATGCTTTTAGACCGGATATTTCTTCTTCGTTCGAGTTGTTCTTGTAAAGGGAGAAGGAAATATTACCCCAGTCAAGTCCTTGCTTGTCCTGTATTTTTACTCTGAAATGTCGGGTGAAATATAATTGGAAACCTTTATCCCCAACCTGATCATATCGAAAGTCAGTTTCTCCAACATCGAAAAGATAATAGGCATGAGAATTTGAGTCGATTGGGCAAACATTATTCTCCAAATCACTGATGTCAATTTTTCCAAACTTCATGTTGTCTGGTTGAGCTTGCGAAACTGATGACAGAAGGAGAAGGATCAGGATTAATGGGAAAAAAGATTTCATAAAAGATGTTTTAGCTTGTCGTTAAATTAAAAATGTTGTCAACCTATTATAGGTTGAATAAAAGATTCTTCAGGATATAAACAGAAAAATACCTTCATTTTTGGCTGTTGGATATCAACTGTTAAATTATCAAAATGAATTTAAAGTTGATAATGTTTTGTTTGAAAATTTGCAATCTAAATTATGTCTAAATAATCAGGGGGTAGTGTGTCGTTGATACATAAACAGAGTGAGCGGTTTCAAATTATTCACTCAGTATAGATCCAAATTCGATGATGGAATTTAGGCCTTCAAGATTTTGGAAACCTTGAAGGCCTTTAACGTTATAAGATTAAACTTCCCTGTTCGTCAAATTTCCAGAAAGGCGCCCAGGCGATTTCCCAGGCATGGCCATCGGGGTCGGTAAAGTAGCAATCGTAGCCACCCCAGAAGGTGTCGCGGGGCTCGACCAGCGCTTTGCCACCATTCACAATTATTTGTCCGTATAGCTTGTCAACAGCTTCTTTCGAATCCATGTTGATGGCTAGTGTGACCCCGGAGAACCCGCTACGGTCAGGCGAAAGTTTGGCATCTTCGGCCAGCCCGGTTAACGGGTAAAGTGCGAACACGATACCGCCCTGCGCATAAAAAACGATGTTGTCATCACTTCCGTTTCCGGGTTCCCAGCCCAATGCTTTGCTGTAAAATTCGCGGGAGCGTTTCAGGTCGCTCACACCGATGGTAACAATGTTTAAACGTGGTTTCATTTTGATGTTTCATTTTTTTTAGACTGTAACTGTTAACTGTAACTGTTAACTGCGACTGATCACTGCGACTGATCACTGTGACTGATCACTGTGACTGATCACTGTGACTGATCACTGCGACTACCCCTTCCGTACCCGGTGAAGAAAAACCTTCAATTCTTCTTTTCGTTCCCTGGGGAGCTGGTGCCAGCGAATGCCTTGTACAGCACCTTCCAACCCGCAAAGCATGCTCAGGCAGGCTCCTTCATCAACTGTTGCCAACCTGATAAAAGCCTCTTCTGCTCCGATAGCTTTTAGTTGTTCCGGGGTTTCAATGCCAACCTCCTTCAGTTTAGCTACAACAACTTTCCCAATGTTTGGCAGGTCAGATAATTGTTCCATGGTTTTTGTTTTTTCCAAATTTAGCAAACCTTCAAGTTTCTTTTATACTATTGATTTTCTGTAATATCATGCAAAAAGCCCGCATCGTGGATTAGTTTTTCTTCGGGTTTTACAAAACCCGTGTTTATCCAGGGCTCTACCTGGTACATCGCATCTTTTACCAGCATGTGCTTGCTTTTTTGATCTTCAATCAGCGTGTCGGCATTTCTGGTTTTAATGTCCTTGTAATTCCGGGCGCTTGTGCCCACAACCGACAAACGGTTTTCAAATTTCAACCTGTTTTGCCCGTTCACCAGTATCCGGATTTGCCGGTTGGTTCCTTGAAGATAAAGTTGTCCGTTTTGCAGCGTATAGCTGGCTTCGTTGTAGTCATCCTCTATGCTGATGTCATATTCCATTGGGTTCGACTGCAAGTAGGTGGTGTAGCTCAGGTATTGCCGCTTAGCCGGATCCGTCGACCATGCAGCATAACGCAAGGCACCGCTTTGTGTCCCAATATACAGCACTCCGCTTTGCAAAGGCAGCACCGAGCTTTCGTTTGGCGAAAAGCGGATTTTATAACACTGTTCTCCGTCATATTCAACCCGCCCAATCTGTTCAAAATTGAAAAGTTTTAGGTTGTCCGGTTGCCAAAACATGGAGGGGACAGAGAGCAAATCGGTTTTCAGCGGATAGAAAACATCCCGGTGGTTCGGTTTAAGCATCATCAGCTTATGCCCGCTTTTATCCTCCATATTTTTGAATTTGACTGTTTCGAAACGAATAGCTGATGGCACACCGGCATACCCGGTATTGCTGTAATTGAAGGCCATTTCGTAAATACCGTATGTATCACCGTCAATCGACACCGCCTCCCTGTTATACCCCTGGAAGCAATCATCCGATGCATACAACTTACGCGATTCCCGTATGGCATTGCGAACAATCTCCAGGGTTTTCCGGGATGGGTCGACTGGCTGAACCGTCGCTTTCTTTAGGTAGACATTTAAAGGAGTATTCCTATTTTCAGGAACTGTAAGCTCCTGTGCCATGTAGCCCGGTCCCGAAATCCGGATACTCCGGTTTTTCTGCAACCGGTCAGGCGCAAGAAAGAAGCCACCTTCACTGTTTGTACATTCGTGGTAGTAGGGCTCGCTTTGTGTGATGTCGGCAAAAACAATTGGTTTTCCGGTTTCAGCATCGCTTATTTGCCCAAAGTACAGGCGAAGGTTTTCATACGAATTGATTGCTTCTGTTGTTTGCAGCGGCATATTTTCGGTTGAAGCCACTAATTGTTCCGGTTCACTGATTTGCTGTGGCTTATTAAAGCTGAACGTTTTTGAGCCGCTTTCGCCCTGCATTGATACGCCTTGTATTTGCAGTCCAATATTGTTCAGATCAACGCCCGGTGCAAACGAAATTTCAGCAATACCACTGGTGTCTGTCTGCAGTTGTGGCTCCCAAAAAACGGTCTTGCGCAAAGCCATGGCAGCATTAGC
>JBNKTK010000021.1:0-39305 GCA_050298035.1 Mangrovibacterium sp.
AGCCCTCTACTGTGCTTGCCGTTATTGTGCCGCTGATGATCGGAGCGGTCGTATCAGTCACCGTAATCACCTGACTATCGGTAGAATCATTTCCACAAGCATCAGTTGCAGTCCATGTTCTTGTTAAAGTGTAACTATTCGGACATGAACCATTAGTTCGTACTTCATTATAAGTCAATGTTGGGGAACTGTCACAATTGTCCGTGGCCGTTACCGTGGCAGGATCAGGCACGTTATCACATGACACTGCGATATCAGCAGGTACACCCGTCAATCCGGGTTTGATAAAATCACCTATAGTTACGGTTTGAGATGCGGTAGCTGTATTTCCGCTTGGATCAGTTGCCGTCCATGTACGAACCAACTGAAACTGATTCTCACAAACACTGTTTATCTTTTCTTCTTCAAAAGTCAATATCGCGCTGCAATTATCAGTAGCCGAAGGGACCATCGTAGGTGAGTATAGAGTTAGTACCTGTACTTTATCAATTAAGTTTCCAAGTGTAAGGTTGCCGGGAGCTCCTTGCACTGCTCTAAAAAGGACCAATGTGGAATTCTGTCCGGTCGGTACATTATACTGGACATTATGAACAGTCCAGCCCGAAGTACTGGTAGCCGTAAAAGTCCCAAGCGAAGTTAATGAAGTTAATGAAGGCCCGGCAAACACTTCCATAATGTCATCTGTAGGATTGATACTGGGATCCCAACCCAACCTTTTATGATGAGCAAAACTAACCTGTAAGGTTGTTGTCGGAATAGTGCAGAATTCCTGGTAAAAATCAGCTTCCTGCGAACCATTAAGTTCTGCATGATAATTTCCACTGTAAGAAATAACTCCTTCAACACCCCCACTTCTTTGAATCTCAATATTGTTATTTGATGCTGTTGTACTCCAACCTGGCACTAAACTTTCATCTAAATAAGCCCAGCTAACTCCAGCCCCTAAGCCAGGATCTTCAAAATCCTCATTCAGAAATGATTGAATACATGAAGCACAATCTATTGAAACATTTGCAGGCACATTCGAAATTACAGGACTAATCGTATCCAGAACTGTAATGGTTGCATTAGCAGACGCACTATTACCATAGTTATCGTCAACAGTCAAGGTAACAGTATTATCGCCAACATCATTACATGTAAAACTTGACTGGCTTAAACTATATCCCTGTATGCCACAATTATCAGTAGAACCATTATTTACCTGTCCAGTCGTAATATTTGCGTTACCGCTTGCGTCAAGATAGACTGTTACATTGTTAGTAGTAACATTTGGAGCTTGATTATCCCCAACAAATACCTCAAGCGTGTCCGAAGCATCATTACAAGTACCGTATGCTTTTGCAATAATTTTAGCTGTTCCAGTATAGGCAGCACCCCAATCTACTACTCCCGTGTACTTGTCTATAGAACCTGCGGAAGGTGGATCAATTGAAAAAATAATAGAATCATTGTGAAATGCTGTAGCAGTATAGGTTTCATTCGCCCCATCAGGACAAACCTCGGTTGCCCCTGTAACAACAGGCTTTGAAGTTGCATGCTCCACCGTAATTGTATAGTCAGTTTCCAAAGAATCAGGGCTTGTACATAACGGTGGCAAATAACGATAAGTAATCGTATATGTTCCGGCTAAAGCTGTATCACTTGGCAAAGTGATTGTCCCGGTGTTTATATCAACTGGTAAACTTACAGGATCAGATGAATAGTATCTTCCTCCGGTATGACCAACAAGATCGACCGGAACAGTTGACCCGTCTGGACAAAAAGGAGCACCACTATAACTGATTACCGTTCCCAGAATCACATTGGATTGAATTATTGGAAATACCAAGTCTCCTAAGCTTGCAGTAGTAGCAGGAGACTGTTTTGTTTTAATCATCAGGGTTTTCACCTTGATCGTGGGCATACAAGGATCAATAGAATAAAAAAGATCGGTGATGTTCACACCTGCCTCAACAAACTGCCCTGCAGAATAAGTTGTTCCGCCGAAAGCACCCTGGGGAGCAGAGACTGTACCGGAATTCGACTGTGCAAAATATATTCCTGCACCAACAGAAGAAGTCTTATCAACATATTCCCAAGCACCAGGAGAAGTCTCTTGCCATAGAGAAAAATAAACCGTAGCTGCTCCTCCTCCCGAATATTCAATTGAAATTAAAATATCATTTTCTGTCCGACCTCCAGTACTATTGGGTGCATTAGTTGAAAATGAACCATCCATGTTTGCAATCAACTGTTCCTGCAAAAGTTCAAAATCAATATAACAAGATCCGTTGGCCGACAATCTGTCTGAGGCCGCAAACATCCACTGCTGTGCATAAGTCCCAGTAATAGAAGCAGGCACAGTTCCCAAGAAAAACATACCATTATTGATATCCGTTTTATCACCTGTAGCCTTATACCACCACTCCCAATTAAGATTAGGGTTATCATTCAATTTTCCACTTTTAAAAGTTACATCAGAAGTACTACTATAGGGATCATTAATGTATAGAACTTTATACTTCGTAGTATCAATCGCAAAGGAATGATCCGCATTGTATATTCCAGGTATTCCGGAAGGAGGTACTGCAATCCAGTCACCGCCAGGATCTGACACATAATCCTGGGGAACAAGGTTCCCGTCAATCTCAAACTTTGTAATTGGTTCATCAATTGGAATCGTATTTTGCCCCAACGTTGGTAGCATGGATGACAGAATCATCACCAAAACCAACACGGAACTTTTAATGAGTTGGGGATAAATAAAATGTTTGGAATAATTTAGGAGAAACATTATTCTCAAATAGGTAAAAAATTTCCTCATATTTATTTTATTAAAATTTTCACAAATTGATAGGGATAAAAAACATTGTTCTTACAATTTATTAGTTCGTTTCTGTGGCTTTTGCTCATATAAAATTCAACATCATTTATAATATCTAGCTATGTTAGCAAAGTTACGCCAATCGAGTAGTTTGAGTCAATACTACCTGGCATTATAGGAGGCATATTGGACGAGCGACAACTATGAAATATCAAATAGCACATTTTGACTAGCAAAACAGCGTCAAAAATTAACAAAATACTGTTTATTTAGCCTCAAAAACCAGCCTCAAATGTCAATCTCAGTCTCAAACATGAGTATATCCGTAAAATTCCGGAGTAAAAAACATAGGTTATCAACAACTTTTCAACCACATTTCCCAGAGTGATATTTAGCCCAAAACCCTTCCTCTATATCACAAAATGCATATGACCAAATACCCCTATACTCACCCATAATTGATCAATAAAACATTATGAAAAAAAATTTGTTCAAATAGCAGAATAAGCTTCAAGAAGGACAATTTAACAAACAGACAGTTTTACTAATGAATCCTAAGATATTTCTGCCAAATCACCCTCAGAAACAATATCGTTCATTTATGTTTCCTACAGTAGATCAAAAAACACTATAAGAAAAGTCAAAAAACGGGATCAAGAGCCTGATTTATGACGGATTCAACATCAAATATTTAGCTGAAAATCGTCGGCATCGGGCAATACCGGGAAGCTTTTGCGAAAGCGTCGCAAAGACAACAAAGACAATTTTGCAGTGATTACCTGGTCGGTCTCAGGATTGGCTGCTACTATTTCATTCCCTTTTGGATCAACGATCAGACTGTCGCCCGAATACCTGATCCCCGTGGGATCAATGCCAATCCGGTTAACTCCGGCCACATAAGCCTGGTTTTCTATTGCCCTCGCCTTAAGCAACGTTTGCCAAACCTCCCGACGTGGCGACGGCCAGTTGGAACAGTTGATAATCAAATCGTAGTCGTTACGGTTACGACTAAAAACAGGAAAACGCAAATCATAGCAAACCAGTGGTAATACCCGAAATGACTTTAACTCAAACACCTTTCGCTCAGCCCCGGCTGTAAAATGGAGGTTCTCCCCTCCCATCGAAAACAAATGACGTTTGTCGTAGTAATCCATCTCCCCGGATGGATGTGCAAAAACAAAACGATTGAAAAAATGGTTATCGTCCCGGATCATCACACTCCCGGCAATTACCTTGTTCAATTTGAAAGCTTGTTGTTTCATCCAAACGATTGTTTTCCCGTCCATCGATTCCGCCAGCGCGGCAACGTTCATTGAAAACCCGGTGGAAAACATTTCGGGCAAAACGACCAAATCAGACTCTGCCGGCACTTCCTGTAACAGCTGCTCAAAATGTTGCAGATTGGCATCAACATCTTCCCAAACCAAATCTGCCTGGACTAAAGAAATATGGAGGTGATCACTGGACATTGGTTAATTAGTCATTGGGTATGGCAAATCGTTATCAAAATGAAAGTTACTCTTCGGCGCTAAACTGGCCTGGAATCTTACCTACGATACCTTTTGCCCGATAATAGGCTTTCATCCTCCGAATATCCTCCTGCGGGTCATCAGTTAGCTCAAGCGTATCAATCCAGCCTATTTCCTTTCTGCCAAAATCGAAAAAACCCAGATAAACTACCGCGCCTGTTGACTTGGCAATAGTATGAAAACCGGCTTTCCATCTCGTGGTTTTGTTTCGTGTTCCCTCGGGGGTGATTGCCAGGTGCATCACTTCACGCTTGTTCATTTCTTCAACAATCTGCTTCACAACCGACATGCCTTTTGATCGGTCGATTGGGATTGCCCCCATTTTCCGGAGGAAGTAACCCAGCGGCCAGAAAAAGAACTCCTTCTTAATAACAATATTGGCCACGCCACCAACCGAAGTATAGTAAAGATAAGAAATAACAAAATCCCAGGCACTGGTATGCGGCACGCCTATAATGATGGCCTTTGGGTGGGGCATCACACCATTCACAGCTTTCCAGCCCCATAGTTTCATCAAAAAACGGCAAAGTAATTTCATGCTAAACAGTCACTTGATATGTTTCGATGTTTGTTGCTGAAGCAAAATCGTGCAGCAGTTTGATCGCTGCCTGGCTGGCCTCATGGATCATACTGATCCCCTGGTAAGATATGATGACCATCAAAAAACGCTTGGTGTCCTCACGAACGCCGGTTCTTTCAGAATCGGATGTCGGCGTCCCAAAAGCGCCTTTCCGGTCACGCAGCACCGGCATTCCTTCAATATTCAGTTCTCCGCGGCCAAGCCCTTCGTATGGTTCGTCTTTTCGTCCAATGCCCATCACGACATTTCCCTCAATCCGATCGGCATCGTACCCACCAATCGAAAAGCCTGAACTAATGGAAACCAGGTTTAACAAATCTACCACGTTATTGATCTGGTAAAGCCCTTTTCCGCTAACCACACGCCTCAACAGCGCCTCGGCCGACAGACGGTAACGGGCCGGATCTTTCCCACATGCCTTGTATGCCTCACGCGACGAAGCAATAGCCGGAATGTTCCGTATGGCTTCCACCTCCAAACGTCCGGCGATATCGTTGCACTGCGCATCGATCAACTGCCACAAATCAGCCCTGAATTTCTCAATTTTGACGTCACACTCAATACACGACAAAAAAATGTCGGGACAGCAATCGGCCAAATCTTCAGCAATGGAGATATTCTTCATGATATTCTCTTATTTGCTTGACAAAAATAGAAAACATCGGCATTTCGCCTAGAAGAAGAAATATTTTTTTAAACCAGGAACACACCAGACCTGATCAATCGAAGAAAAATTCCACCAGCATTAAAAAAATACTTCAGAACGGATATTCTCAGGAGCAATACCGTAATTTTCAAGCATGCCGGTCACCTCTTCTATCATGTCGGAGTTTCCACACAAATAACAAATCGTCTTTGGGTCAACCGGGTTTTCTTTCAGGTAGAAAGTCACCCGGCCAAAGTAATCGCCCTCCTCCTCGCGCGAGGTGCACAAACAATAACGATATGGTTTAAATGTGTCGCGCCCGTATGCTTCATCGGCAAAATGAACGCCATGTAGCACCTTATAGTTAAGATCGGGGTAACTACGCACAAAAGAATGAAACGGAGAGATACCTGTTCCCGAGGCAATGAAAAGCAACGGGTTGCCCGACTTGGCCTGCTCATCAAGTACAAAAAAACCGCGCGGCCCCTCAATAACAATTCCTGTCCCCAATTTTAAATGTCGCAGATAACGGGAAAAATCCCCTCCTTCAACTTCACGGATTAAAAAGGAAAGGCGATCTTCTCCCGCCGAACTGAAAATTGAATATTCCCGGCCAACTCCCGTTTCAGGATTTCGCAGCACAACATATTGACCGGGTAAAAATTCAAAACCATTCCGTTCAAAATGAAGGACGAATGTTTCCGGAGTCAACTCTTCTACTTCAGAAAGTTTGTGTATTGATTTGTTCATAGTAAAATATTTTAGGCATCGACATGCTTTTCTGCATGATAGGAAGAACGCACCAGCGGACTGCTTTCCACGTAACGGAAACCACGCCTGTAAGCTTCTTTCCTGTAAATTTCAAATTGTTCCGGAGTAATGTACTCCACTACCTTCATCAAATGCGGGTCGGGCTGGAGGTATTGCCCAAGAGTCAGCACTTTGCAGCCGGCTTCTTTCAGGTCGTCCATGGCCTCCAGCACTTCGTCGGGCGTTTCGCCCAGGCCAAGCATGATACCCGACTTTGCCACAATTCCCGACTCTGCGATGAATGAAATCACCTTCAAACTGCGGTCGTAACGGGCAGTACTACGGATCTTGGGGGTTAATCGTTTAACGGTCTCCAGGTTGTGCGAAATAACCTCGGGTCGTGCATCGATCACCTGCTGCACCAATTCCATTTTTGCATGAAAGTCGGGGATTAGTGTTTCGATTGTTGTTTCCGGGCTAAGTTCTTTCACTTTCCGAATTGTTTCGGCCCAAAAACCAGCGCCACCATCAGGAAGATCGTCCCGGTCGACCGACGTAATCACACAGTGGCGTAAATTCAAGGTTTTAATGGTTTCGGCCAACCGGCGCGGTTCGTCCCAGTCTACAGGGTCGGGCACCAGGTTTTTCACATAACAGAAACGGCAATTACGGGTACACTTATCTCCCAGAATCATAAAACTGGCCGTACCGGCATTCCAGCATTCGCCTTTATTTGGGCAATTTCCGCTGGTACATATCGTGTTTAACTTATGCTCTGCAATTAATCGTTTAACTTTCGAATAGTTCTCACCACTTGGCAGCGGCGATTTCATCCACCTCGGTAATCGCTCCCTTTTTTCAGAAATATCGGTCATCACAAAATAAGTTTTGACCTATAAACATGAAAAGGCCTGCCTTGTTCATGGAATTTTTCTTCAAAAACTGAATGATTATTTTTTGCCAATCAGAGGCAAACGGTATTGAAAACCGAATTGGATATCAGGTGCATTGTTGATCGAGATCATATCTTCGCCAATATAGCAGGTAAACTCATGCCCTTTTTTATGAAAACCCAAAACCAGGTAGGATTTGATTGAAAAGTAGTATAAAGAAGCCGGTGTCAACTTGGCCAGCCAGAACTCCTGCGAAACCGGCTCACCTTCCCACACATCACCTTCTTCCAGAAATTTCACCCCAATCTCCTCGTAACCGGTTTGGTCCCAGGTAAAGTAATACCCTTTCAACAACGGATCCTGGTAATTATTCAAAATCCCCAACAGGAATGTATTATTCTTCTTCGAAGTGAAGTTGACTCCAATGTATGACTTTAGTTGTTTCCGGTATTTCCAGTCGATTGCATGTACGCCCTCGCCTGTTTTCAGGAAGGTTTGATCGGTAACCCCGCCATCAAGCGCAAAAGTTACCGAACTGCGTGGCCCCAACCAGTAGTCAGTTCGGAATGCCGTTGAAACACCCGGAACAATGTACCGGTGCAAACGGTTAAAGGGCAGCGAAACGTGAGCAGCCACCTGCGAATCGAACTGCCACTTGCGCTTTGCCAGATGAAATAAGTCCCGGTAATAATGAGCATCAAAAACCCCAAGGAAAACATCTTCCTTTTCTTTCCGCAAGCGGTTCCCGTTTTCATCAACAAACTCAATGGCAGCACGGTCAAACTGGTACAACCGCCTCCCGAAGTTATCATCGACTGCAAAGTTCGTGTGAAAAGCCTCAATAAAGCCATCACTGGCCAGAAAGTTTATCGGCGACTTTCCACCTGTCAGCATGTGCAGGTTCATGTTCAGTACCAGGCTGTGTCGGCTTTTCCAGTTCTTCAACCAGGTAAGACGAAAATGCTGCAAAACCCCGTCGGACTGAAATGACTTCTCCTCAGTTTTAATCCCCATTAAATCGAAATAATCAGGACGCCACCCCATATACAAATCCCTGACTTCAGTTTTTTGGCTTAAGGTCAGGTCTTGCGGGTACAAAAACCAGGCTTTGGGGTGCCAGGTATTGCCCATGGAATAGCCCAACGAAAGCTGGACACCTGGTTTATCATCGCCAAGAAAGTTAAAAGGGGTATCAAGGGTGAAAATTCCAACCGGACTTTCGGGATTAATTTCCGTAAAAAAAAGCGGCACCTGGCTTACATAGCTAAAATCATCTTTTTCCTGGGCAAAAACAGGGGCAACAAAACCAACAAGCCATATGAATAACCACGCATGTTTCCCCATTATAAACTAAGTTTCAATTTTGCCCCCTAAATTAACTTTTAGATCAAATTAGAGCAACCTTTCACGAAAGACTTTTTATTAACTTCCGCAAAAAAAGGTTATCTTCTATCATTCAAAAAAAGCCTGTACAGATGAATAACAATCCAATCTACCAAAACGACTACATTGTGAACAGCTGGGAAGAACTGTGTGAAGAAGTATATCGCGACTCGTGGAAACCGGGAATGGGACGATACCGTTCTGATTTTGCATTCCGGGGGTTGTCGGATGCAACTTACGAACTGAAAAACAGCTTCCTCCGGAATTGCGGTGCCCGACCGGAACTGGAGTACCACCTGCTGCGAAATTTCAGGAAATATTCTATTTCGAAAGAAGCACAACTGAGCGGTTCGTTCTGGCGTTCGCTGGTGATGGCACAACATCATGGTCTTCCAACCCGGTTGGTCGACTGGACTTATTCGCCGTTCATCGCGATGCACTTTGCCACTTCGAACACTGAAAAATACGATTTGGATGGGGTAATATGGAAAGTAGACTTTGTAAAAGCGAACAAGCTGATCAGCGAGCCGCTTAACAAGACCCTGCACGACGAAAAATGCAACGCGTTTACAATTGAGATGCTTGACGAAACAATTCAATCGCTTTCGGACTTTGACAAGAAACTTGGGAAAGACCAGGTCATCTTTTTCGAGCCACCCTCGTTAGACGAACGGATTGTCAACCAATTTGCCTTCTTTTCGGTAATGACCGACCCGACTGCCATCCTGGATCACTGGCTGCTAAAACACCCTGATGTGTACCGGCGTCTGATCATCCCCAAGGAGCTAAAATGGGAAGTACGTGACAAACTGGACCAGGCAAATATTACGGAACGGGTACTTTTCCCGGGACTGGATGGACTGGCCTCCTGGCTAAAACGACATTACAAACCGGCCTCCGGCGAAATTTGATCAATGACGTTTGAGAGTAACCTCTCTTTCCCCAAAACAGCATGGTTCATATCGCTCCAGGTGAATGAAGCTTATTGTTTGAAGAAACGAAGTATTCCTCCTTCAGGCACTAAAAATTCAAGGGTATTGGTTTTCTTCGTCTTGATCTGGTCATCGGTTACCACATCGCCCTTATGATCCAATACCTGGTAGTGATAAACAATCCCTGGCTGACTGATTACCAGGTTTATCTGCTGACTCTCTTTTGAATTGACAATATCAATCTGTTTATCAATCGTTAACGGCAAGCTCAGGGTATAATCCTCATAGACAGCATAAAGCAAGTGATTTTCGTTTTCGACTTTAATAACCGGATATTGTTGGGCAACCTTCATCGGTTCAAAATCACTTCTCATCAAAAGGTCGTAATTCTCTTGCCAGAAATTCAACCAAAAACGGATTGTTTTCTTGGTATCATCGGGCATGGTCGTTACAAAGAATGACAAGTACGGATTTCCAAACATGACAGACTGAAACTTACGGGCCACCTCGGCACATTTATCCCGGGCATGCACGGCCATAATTTCCATAAACGGAGTGTATTCACCATAGAGTAAACGGTTATTCACCATTTTCTCGCGCACCAGCTTCGTACTATTTACTCCAACAAATCCCGTCAAAAAGTTTTGATAACTATTCTGATTGGGGCCCACTGCATCAAAATCCTGTCCCATGAAAACAGTTGGTTTTACCGCAGTCAAACGGTCACTCATTTGTTTTCGCAACTCATCAACAGCCAGCCCCAAATCCACATAGTCGCGCCCCAGGTCTTCTTCCATCGTAACGCCCTCCAACGGATAAAAGTCTTTCAGAAAATCAAACCAGAAACCATCGAATTGCCAATCGCCAAAAAACCGGGCATAGGTACTCACCAGGTGTTGCCTGATTTCAGGGTAACGCGGATCGAGGACATACAGCTGACGAGGTGCTTTATACCGGACATACTTTCCTTCAAACTTTTTTGCGATCATCGGATTTCCGCCGGTAAACGGCAACGAATACCACATGTAATATTTCAGGCCCATTTTCCCGACTTTCTCGGTAAACGAACTGAGCGTTTTAAAGCTTTGTTCCTCGTAATCAAAAACAGTATCAACTTTCATTTTAACCAACGCCTGCCAACCATCATCAACCAAAATTGATTTAAAATGAAATGTCTGTAGTGAGTCAACCTCCCGGGTCAGGTTTTCAAGCGGTATGTTCCGGTGCATCGGGTACCAGGTTGAAAATACCGGAACCTTGGTGGTATCTGCAGAAACAACTCCTTTTTCAAACTTATCAGCCAGTTTCCATCGCGAAGCCTGGTAAATAGCCTCCGAGAAATGGACATTCCGAAAGTCCAGCAACAAGTCTACTTCATATTCCTGCATATCGGTCAGGGGCGGATTGTCCTCAAAAAAATCCAGGGTAAAGTTCAGACTGTCCCCCTCCTCTTGCACCGAAGTGCTGACAAAGCGTGCATTGAACCGATCATCACAGGTAAAAGTAACCTGGTTCCGGTCATTCAATGTCAATCCGGAAATGATTGAAAACGAAGCCGCAGAGCGATCGTATGAAGGCAAAGTAAAATGTGATTTATTCGACCACGTTTGTGAATTCCATAACTGGTTAACCTTGTCGCGCGGAAATTTGACCTTAGCCGAAAAATGAGGGGGAGGTGCAGGAGATGGTGCATGAAGGTGAATATGCACCAAATAACTTTCCTTCCCGTGTTCAGAAACATCAACTTTTATTGAAAACGGCCTCAGACTTCCGTCAATGATGACCTTGCTCTTGTCAAATACATATCCAGGAGATATGCAAATCCCTTTCACAATCGCAATGACCACCAAAAATAGAGTCAACAACAGGAACTTATATTTATTCCGGAATCCTGACACAGATAGAATAACTAAGTTTGTATGTTTTTTACAATAAACAAAAATGAGATCGTAATCTAAAATAGACTTATATCTGATCAATTCAAAATTTTTAGTCACTGTTTTTACCTATCAAAAGCCACATCTCATTGATCAAACCCCAAAAAACAAAAATAAAAAAGGCTGGGACACATCCCAACCTTTGTCAAAATAATTTACATATATAATTATCTATTTCAAGCTGAATGAACCCTCCAGGCCTTCGTTTGAATTTGTTCCCACCCAGATTTTAAAATCTCCTGGCTCAGCTTTGAACTGACTATCGGCTGTATAAAAAGCCAAATCGCTGGCTGAAAGTTCAAATGCAACAACCTGCGACTCGCCGGGTTCAAGCAAAATTTTCTTAAAGCCTTTCAGTTCTTTAACCGGGCGTGTTACACTTCCAAATAAATCCCTGATATAAAGCTGAACAACTTCTTCACCGGCATATTTACCTGTATTTTCAACATTCACACTAACTGTCAGTTTTTGATCTGCTGTAATTTCGGCACTGCTAAGTTTCAGGTCGGAATAAGCAAAAGTTGTATAGCTCAAACCATAACCAAACGGGAAAAGAGGCTCGTTTGATTCATCGGTATAATGTGACCAGAAAACGGTATTCGTATCGGCAGGGCGACCTGTACTTTTGTGGTTGTAATAAATCGGACACTGACCAACAGCACGCGGGAATGAAACAGGAAGCTTTCCGGCAGGATTGTAATCACCGAACAACACATCAGCGATGGCATTACCGGCTTCCGACCCCAAATGCCAGGTTTCCAGAATGGCAGGAACATTTTCAGCCATCCAGTTAATTACCAATGGACGACCATTCATTAGTACCACCACCACATTTTTATTGGCAGCATAAACAGCTTCGAGCAATTGCTGTTGTACTCCTTTCAGCGTAATCTCGGTTTGGCTGCGCCCTTCTCCCGACTGGAAACAGTTTTCACCCAAAGCCAGCACAACAACATCCACGTTTTTCGCCAAAGCAACAGCTTGGTCAATACCTGTCAGGTCAGAATCGTTATATACCAAATGACGAACAAAAGTCGGCTCCTGAGCTATATAAACCGGCCCCTGTTCAAACTGAATAGTTGACTGGTCGGCAACGGCATTCTTCATCCCTTCGAGCAACGAAACAGCTGTTCCCGTCACAGCCTGGGCACGCCAGCTTCCAAGAGGAGAATCTTTGTCATCAGCCAAATCACCAATCACCCCAATTGTCTGACCACTCTTTTTCAGCGGAAGCAACTGGTTTTCATTTTTAAGAAGAACGATACTCTTTTTAGCCACTTCCCTTGAAGCTAGCAGATTTTCATCACTTAAAAGGGTTTTCTCCTTTTCAGGATTACAATAGCGGAAAGGATCATCAAACAGACCCAACTCATATTTAATTTTCAGTATCCGGCGTACAGCATCATCAACCAAAGCAATGTCTATCCGGCCTTCTTCAACCAATTCTTTCAGGTGATCGACATAGCAGTTTCCCTCCATGTCCATGTCCGATCCGGCTTTCATTGCCAGGTAAGCAGCTTCTTTGTTGTTAGGGGCAACGCCATGTTCATGAATTTCGCCAATAGAGTTCCAGTCAGAAACAACAAAACCATCAAAATTCCACTCCCCTTTTAAGATATCGCGCACCAAGTGCGGATTGGCAGTAGAAGGCATTCCTCCAATTTCGTTGAAAGAATTCATAAAGCTGGCAACACCTGCATCGGCACATGCCTTAAACGGAGGAAGCACCACATTGCGCAGTGTATTTTCGGTGATCTCAACGGTATTGTAATCGCGGCCAGCCTCGGCAAAACCATAGGCTGCAAAGTGTTTAGCACAGGCAGCAATTGTGCTTTCGTCAGCCAGGTCACTTCCCTGAAAACCATGAACCTGTGCAGCCGCCATCGCAGCTCCCAGGTACGGGTCTTCTCCTGCGCCTTCCATCACACGCCCCCAGCGGGCATCTCGGGAAATGTCAACCATTGGGGCAAAAGTCCAGTGCACACCTGATGCAGCTGCTTCTTTGGCAGCAACACTTGCACTTAGTTCAGCGGCAGACGGATCCCAACTTGAAGCGGTTGCCAAAGGGATGGGAAACATGGTTTTGTAACCATGGATCACATCATATCCAAAAATCATGGGGATACCAAGACGACTGTTTTTGACGGCTAATTCCTGGGTTTTCCGGGTTGCCTCGACCCCATTCACATTCAACATTGAACCGACCTGCCCTTTTTTGATCATATCCAGCATTTGCTGTTCGCTCTGGCCTTCAGGCGCAGGCCCGGTCATTTCCCAACGACTGGTATATTGGTTTAGCTGTCCAATTTTTTCATTCAGTGTCATTTTCGACAAAAGGGCATCTACTTTTTTATCGATATCCGACTTGTCCTGTGCCACTGTTGCACCGGCATGGCACAAAGCCACCCCTAAAATAACCAGAGTGGCAATAGTTCTTCTAATCATGTTTATTAAGTTTAATTATTTAGATGGCGCAAAGATAAGTTCAAAACCAGATATTCGGCAATCTTCAAAATAACTTTTAAACACAGATCAGTATTTGTTCCATATCAATCCGGGCAGGAACAGCCCCCAAACAACTTAAAAGTTACAAAACCGACGATATGCATCATCACATATATCATCCGGCTCAGGATTGAAAGTAACAACTTCAAATGAATTCCTTATGATTTCCCTGATTTCATCAAGAGACGAAACGTACCCAAGCGCTTTTGCCTGCATCAAAATATTACCGGTGGCAGTTGCTTCCGTAGGTCCTGCAACAACAGGTAAGCCAGTAACATTTGCAGTCAGTTGATTCAGGAAGTGGTTATTTGACCCGCCACCAATGATGTGGATTTTTTCAACGGGCCGGTCGCTAACCGATTTAATCTGATCAAGTACAGAGCGGTATTTTAAGGCCAGGCTATCATAGATACAGCGAATAATTTCTGCATGAGAGCCGGGAGTTCCCTGTCCTGTTTCAACACAATAATCAGCAATGGCAGCTGGCATGTCGCCCGGGTTCAGAAAGCGGGCATCATCGGGGTCAATCATAAATTTGAATGGTTCGGCCCCTTTTGCCAGGTTGACCATTTCTACCCAGGAATAATCAATTTCTTTTGACCATGTTCTTCTGCATTCCTGGATGAGCCACATGCCCATAATATTTTTCAGGAAGCGGGTAGTTCCTTCCACACCGCCTTCATTGGTGAAGTTCATGGCAGCCGTTTCGTCCGAAACAATTGGCTGAGCCGTTTCAATACCGAAAATCGACCAGGTTCCGGAGCTGATGTAAGCAAAATTTTCGTTCTCAGCCGGGACTGATGCAATTGCCGACGCCGTATCGTGCCCAGCCACAGCAATCACAGGGATTTTTGCACTTCCGGTTTCCGATGCAACGGCTTCAGTGAGTTCGCCAATCACATTTCCCGGCAGGATTATATCACCCAGAATTGACGTTGGTATCCCCAGTTTTTCGAGCAGCGGGGTTTGCCATTTGCAACTTCCGGGCTGAATCATCTGGCTGGTACTGGCAATCGAAAATTCGGTCTTTGGAACCCCTGAAAACAAATAATTCAGAGCATCGGGCATAAACAAAATACGGTCGGTAATTTTTAGCAGGTCACTGTCTTCCTTCACCATGGAATATAACTGAAATAAACTATTGAACTGCATAAACTGAATGCCGGTTTGCAGGTAAACTTCATCCTTTGGCACCACTGCAAACACATCATCCATCGACGTATCGGTACGTGAATCACGATAGGCAAAAGGCAGGGAAAGGATCATACCTTTTTTATCCAGGTGCACAAAATCAACCCCCCAGGTATCAACGGCAATTGATTGCGGTTGTACGCCATGCTCCGAAATACACTTTGCCAGCCCTGTTTTCAGCTCATTGAACAAGCTAAAGATATTCCAAAAATAATGTCCATTGATATATTGCATTTGGTTGACAAAGCGATGGACTTCGGTCAAAACCAACTTTTTGTCTTCAAGTGTCCCCAAAATAGCACGTCCGCTAGATGCCCCCAAATCAAAAGCCAGGAAGTGATGTGTTGTCATTGTGTTTAAGTTTGAGTTTTCGGTTGCAAAAAAGTAAATCATTTTCACCAAACTATCCTGCGGTATACTGACTGCCTTTTAAATAAGAGCAATCCCCAACATCAGTGTTTCAGGTTTTGTTTGGCAAATTTAAGATATTGTTCCCAATCATAAAGTGTGATACCGTGCTTACCGGTTCGGAGATGATAACTGACCGTTCCGGAAAGAGGACTGTCCTGCTCTGGCATCTCATCGGTATTCAGGCCATCTAAACCATACAAATTATAAACTTCGGAAGCATATTTTGCTGACAGGAACTCGCCACGTGGGTCAGACCACAAATCACCGGCTGCACTTGCAATATAAAGTGGCCTTGGGGCGATCAGTGCCAGCAGTTCGTGCTGATCGACAAGCAATTCCTCTTCGTAACCGCTGTATTTTTTAAAGTTACCACAAAACCAATGCGGGAATTTTGAATTGATGGCAGATACCGTTTCACCAAATTTGCGACGCGATAATGCGGCTCCCATACAACCGGATTCATTGGAAATACACATAGCAAAGCGAGGATCGGAGGCTGCAGCCCATAAAGCTGCTTTTCCTAAACGTGAATGGCCAAGGACAATCACCTCAGTGGCATCAACATTTTCGTCTGTTTCCAGGTAATCCACCACCCGCGACAATCCCCAGGCCCAGGCGGCAACCGATCCCCATTCGTCAGAACGAGGTTTAAACTGTCCTTCCTTGTAAAAAAGGGGATGAACTCCATCGGAAAAGTTATCATGGTCCGGATCAATATCGCCATAATAAACAGTTACCAGCCCAAATCCTTCATTCAGGATCATCTCAATAGGCCAGCGCTCTTCACTCACACCACGCGATTGCTCGGTAATCTGATTATGAATGATCCCCAGTGACGGGTTATCCGGCACCCATGATTCTGTCAGCCGAATGTTCGGATCATGTGATATAGTGTGATTTCCAAGGTAGTTGTACGCTAGAAATACCGGTACTTTTTTATCAGTCTTCGGCAAATACATCAAAATACCGACAGACAATTCTTTTCCATCCCGTGAAAAAATCAAATCCAATTGTTTGCGGACAGCCTGACCATCAAAAGCATCACCGTTTTCCTCATGAACCATGACTTTTGTAACACTCAGTTCTCCCGGAACCTTCCCGTAAATTTCCTGGGCAAACAATTTTAGCAACTCAGGCCTGCGGATTTTTTCCCATTGCTTTACGTTCCTTATTTTCCGACCATGCGCACTGACCAGCATTTTCGGTAAGTTATAAACCGGAACTTTCGACTCATCAGTATTGACAACCGGCCGCTGGGCAAAGGCAGACAATGAGCAGGTAATAAGAAAAACAAGCAACACTTTTTTCATCATCACACGTTTTTTGTTTGGATCAGGAATCTGTTTCCGGCAATTCAACCTTATCCAATCTCGCTTTTTTCTTTTCCATGATCAATGATCCGGCCATAATCACACTCGAGAAAATAATCACCAGGAGTAACGCCCCACTTTCAAATTCGGGCACCAAAAAATCTTCAGGAATGGCAAAAAACAAAAGGATTGAAATCAATCCGCGTGGCGCCAAAAATATCTGAGGGAAAGTGTCTTTCCTCTCCACAACCTCAAACATGATATACCTGACCACGTACAGAATCAGCAAAATTGAAAAACTGATTAACCAAACCCGTAACCTGCCCAAAGTTGCAAGCGACATGCTGATGCCGAAAACTACAAAGAAAAACGTGCGGATAAGAAAAGATGATTCGATGGTAATCATTTTAAAGTTCTCAAAAAGGCCGTCAATGGCCTCTTCTTTTAACCAGGATTTCAGTTTACCGAAAAGCAATATTTTGTAGTTCCCAAGCAACAAGCCAAACATCAGGATAATGAGCAGCGATGACAGGTGAAACAACTTGGCAACGGCATAAAGCAATACCAATACTGAAAGAAACAGAAAAAAACGGGCTTCGGATTTTATCTTTTGAATGATGTAGACCAACAAGTAGCTAAGCACCACCGAAATTATGAGCGTAACAACAATGTTCCCGCTTAAGGCAAGAAACACTTCCCCTGCCCCATCTGCATCCACATTTTCAATTAACAGATAGAAAAACATGATACCGAGAATATCAGAAAAGGTACTCTCGTAAATCATGAATTCTTTTTTGTGGTTTTCAAGATTTGAAACACTTGGAATAATAATGGCACTACTCATTATTGAAAACGGGATGGCATAAATGAGGGCCGTCAGAAAATCTATATTCTGAATAAAAAACTGAATAGTAAAAGCAATTAGAAAACTGGAAGCAAAAAGGGAAACCATTGCAATAACAAATGATTTCCAAATAATCGGCCATTTCTCCCGCTTCAGTTTTAAATCGAGTGCAGCCTCCAGCACAATCATAATCAACCCGACAATCCCGAGTACTTCAAGCGTATTAAAATACTGCGGCTGTATCCCAAAATAATTCAGGACTTGTTGTATTCCAAGTCCCAAAAGAATAAGCATCAATACACTGGGGATATTCGTCCTTTTAGCTATCAGGCTGAAAAAGAAAGAAACAATGATCACCACACACAAGCTGATCACAAATAAATAAGCAGTCATAAAATCTGTTTTTCGTTAAGCCAATATACTAATTTGTTAATTGAATTAACGCTGAAAGTGGCATGAATACTATGCAGCAGCTAATTTAAGTGATTCTGGGATTGTATTTTTTTGCTGCAAGTTCTCCACGGGCAACCATTAAAGCATTCATTGCCAAAGCCTCCAGCTCATCCTCGCCGGGATAAACAAATAGCCTGGAAATAAAAGAGGTTTTCTTTTTGATATAATTCACAAGATAGTTACTGTATGCCAGGCCACCGGTCAGTAAAATTCCGTCTACTTGTCCATCCAAAACAACAGCCAATTCCCCAATTGCCTTGGCTACCTGATAGGCCAAAGCATCCTGAATCAGTTTTGCCTTTTCATCGCCACTCTGAGCACGTTGCTCTACCTCCATGGCATTGTTAGTCCCCAGGTAGGCTACATAGCCGCCCTCGCCAACAACCATCCGGCGAATATCACCTTTCGATAAGTGGCTGTCAAAACAAAAGTCAATAATCTGTCCTACCGGTAAACCGCCACTTCTTTCGGGGCTGAACGGCCCATCACCATCGAGCCCATTGTTCACATCGACTACCCGGCCGTTCAGGTGGGCGCCTACCGAAATACCACCGCCCAGATGGGCAACGATCAGCCTAAGATCTTCGTAAGGAACACCAACTTTCCGGGCATGTACCCTTGCAGTCGCTTTTTGGTTCAGGGCATGAAAAATCGATCGTTTCTTAAATGCCGGATGTCCTGTCACCCGGGCTATTTCTTCCAACTCATCGGTTACGACCGGGTCGGCAATATAAGCTTTTGCACCGGGGATTTGGTTGGCAATATAGTCAGCAATTAATGGCCCCAGATTACTTGCATGCTGCCCGTAAACTCCGTCGCGGGCATGTTGCAGCATCAGGTTATCAACCAAATACACACCCGACTCGAGCGGATAGGTCAGCCCCCCGCGGCCAATTATAAATTTGATTTTATCTACATCAAAACCTTCCTCCACCAGCGAGTCAATGATCATCCCCTTTCGATAATCGAATTGTTGCAACACACTACTGTAGCTTGAAAGCTCGTCGATGGAATGCCGCAAGGTTTTGGAAAGCTTGCATTCATTATTAAAATAAACCGCAAACTTGGTGGATGTTGATCCCGGGTTAATGGCTAATATGCGAATATCACTCATGCAACTTAAGGTCACTGACCTGTTTTATTTTCTTTATCACTTCTTTAATCGATTGTCCGAAGACCGAAAAACGACACTATTTCTGTCTCATTACGTTATTGACTCATTAATGCGGCCAATGCAATCGAATTCAGTTTTGTTTGTGTGCTGTCGCCCCTTGAAGACAACACTGCCGGCACTTTTGCACCAACAACAACAGCCGCCTGTTCGGAATGACACAGTTTGGTGCTCATCTTGTAAAACACATTTCCAGCATCGATGTTGGGAAAAAGTAAGCAATCGGCATCACCGGCCACCGGCGAAATTATCTTTTTAATTTTGGCAGATTCCTTGTCTATCGCCACATCAAGTCCCATCGGGCCATCAATTACACCACCGGTTATCTGTTCCCGCTTCACCATTTCAACGATCTTTGCCGAATCAATACAGGCCGGAATTGACGAAAGAACCTGTTCTGTTGGGGCAATCAATGCCACTTTGGGCGAATCAATCCCCAGCGCTTTGGCTGTTTGTATCAAATAATTCACGAGCACCACTTTTTGCTCTAGGCTGGGATAAGGAATAACGGCAACATCGCTCACAATTAGTAATTTGTGATAGGATGGATTTTCAATCACGGCCACATGACTTAAAATACCGTTGGGAGGCAAAAGGCCAAATTCCTTGTTTAGCAAGGCCCGCATATATTTATCCGAATTGATCAGTCCTTTCATCAGGAAATCGGCTTCATTTGATGACACCATTTTCACGGCCAGCAAGGCGGCTTCATCTTCATTTTCTGCATCAACCAATTCGAACAGGTTTGGATCAACATTCAGCCTTAAACAGACTGCCCTCACCTCATCTTTATTCCCGGTAATAACAACCTTCACCAACCCAAGTTCCGAAGCTATTTTTGCGGCTTCAATACTGTGTTCATCAATACCGTTTACCAAAACCATTTTCTTTGTCGGAAAATGTTTCGCCTGCCCAATTATATCATTCAAATGTCTGATCATTTCAGCGAATTAATTTCATATGTGCGAAAATAAATCTTCGCATATGAAAAATACAGAACAAATATCAAACTAAAAAATGTTTTTAAACCGCTGAAAAACAAAACATCCGATGCTTTTTAGCATCGGATGTTTAAAACAAATATTGAAGGTCTTCCTAAACTGTCAAATTTCAATATTTTACGGAAAAGAAATTACGATTTTGTTCTTTCACGAACAATCTTCTCCGTATCAAGGGCAATCATCAATTCCTCATCAGTCGGAACAACAATCACCGTAACAGGCGATCCGTCTTTGCTGATCACCTTCTCCTTTCCACGCAAACCTTTATTCTTTGCTTCATCAATCTGGATACCAAGGAACTCCATTTCTTTGGTAATTCCAAAACGTGTTGTATCAGCATTTTCACCAATACCACCGGTAAAGATCAGGATATCCAGGCCTCCCATGGCAGCAATGTATGAACCAACGTATTTTTTGATTTTATAATCATACATTTCCAGGGCCAGTTGGGCGCGATCGTTGCCTTCGGCTGCTGCATCTTCCACCTCACGCATATCCGAAGAAATACCTGTTATACCAAGAACCCCACTATGTTTGTTAAAAAGCGTACTGGCGGTACGAAGACCGATTTCTTCTTTTTCCATGATGTAAGTCACAGCACCAACATCCAGGTCACCACAACGTGTACCCATAATCAAACCTTCGAGCGGGGTGAAGCCCATGCTGGTATCAACTGATTTTCCATCCTTCACAGCAGCAACGGAAGCTCCGTTTCCTAAATGGCACGAAATAATTTTCTGGGTTGAATAGTCGCGGTCTAATAGTTCGCAAGCCCGCTTGGTTACGTAGCGATGGCTTGTACCGTGGAACCCGTAACGACGGATACCATATTTTTTATACAGGATGTGAGGGATACCGTACATGTATGCAACAGGCTCCATTGTTTGGTGAAAAGCTGTATCGAAAACACCAACCTGCGGGATCCCCGGGATCAGCTCTTCCATTGCACGGATACCTTTCAGGTTTGGCGGGTTATGCAACGGGGCCAGGTCGCTACATTTTACCAATGCATCAATTACCTCATCAGTAACAAATTCACTGGAGCTAAAATATTCACCCCCGTGAACAACACGATGGCCTACTGCATCAATTTCCTCTAAATTTGATAAACAACCATATTTTTCGCTGGTCAATATCCCGAGTATGTACTCGACACCACCTTTGTGATCAAGGATTTCACCTTCAAAAACAATCGTACGGCCATCTTCATGTTTATGCTTCAGGAAAGATCCTTTCATGCCCAGCTTTTCAATACCTCCCTTTGCGATTACATGATGGTCGGTCATGTTAAAAAGCTGGTATTTAATTGAACTGCTACCGCAGTTAAGTACAAGAATTTTCATTTCGTCCTAATTTTCTAACAATTTGATACCTGTTCTTTCAGCTTGTTGCCATCTTCATCGTAACTGTAAAAACCTTTTCCGGTTGACACTCCAAGCTGTTTTGCACGAACAAGGCGTTTAATATATGGTGATGGTTTGTAGCGAACATCTCCAAATTCATTGTAGATGTTGTCCATCCAACGAATGATCTTGTCAAGTCCCATTTTATCGGCCACTTCAAACGGGCCAAGGCGCATACCAAAACCAATACGCATGGTTTCATCAATATTTTCGATAGAAGAAATTCCTTCCATCAGGATTTCACAGGCTTCATTCAACAATACAACAAAGATCCGTACACTGACCAAACCGGCAGATTCCTCAACAGGAACGACCTTCCGATTAATCAGTTGCACGAATTTGCAAACCTTTCCGTACGCTTCTTCTGAGGTATAAAGGCCTTTTACAACTTCAACAATACGGGCTTCCTGCGATGACACAAAGAAGTGAATGCTGACGCATCTTTCACGGTGTTCCAGTTCCGATGAAAGTTCTGTAATGATGATGGTTGTAGAGTTTGTTGCAATGATGCAATCCTGATCAACTACCTTTTCTATTTTTTTGAAGATATTTTTCCGCTCCTTGATTTTGCCACCGCGATCAACCGCGCGAATAGCTTCGATCACAAAGTCACATCCAGCCAGATCTTTATAATCCAGCGAACCTTTAATGCGCGAAAGAATAGCTCTTTTATCACCTGAAGTCATCCCCCAGTGTTCGATACGGTTATCAAGTACTTTACCAATATTCCGGTATGCTTCCCTGATTTTTTCCTCACTAACTTCAATAAAGACAACCTCAACACCATAAAAGCTGGCCACACGTGCCAGGTTCTGGCCAATCAATCCACAACCAACAATCCCAATCTTGGAAAAAAGTGTTTTGGATTTTGCTCTTTTACTTAAGCCAAATTCTTCAATGGCTTCGTATATTACCTCACTCGACATATCTATTTATTTTTCAAAAACGGCGGCAGCCTGATTTGATGTTATTGCTACCATATTTACAATATCACTGACCGAACATCCCCGCGACAAATCGTTGATTGGGGCAGCCATACCTTGCAAAACCGGCCCGATAGCTTCGGCATTTGCCAGGCGTTGAACCAATTTATAGCCGATATTGGCAGATTCCAAACCAGGGAAAACCAAGACATTGGCACGTCCAGCCACCTCACTGTTTGGTGCTTTTAGTTTCGCAACTTCCGGCATCAGTGCAGCATCCAACTGCATTTCACCGTCAATTTTCAGTTCAGGATCAAGTTCTTTTGCAATTTTCAGTGCATCAACCACCTTATCAACTTTCGGGTGCTGAGCACTTCCTTTGGTTGAAAAACTCAGCATAGCAACACGAGGTTCCATACCTACGATTGCCCTTGCAGTTTTTGCTGTCGTAACAGCAATTTCAGCTAATTGGCGTTCATCCGGGTCGGGCATTACAGCACAGTCGGCAAACACCAAAATTCCATCGTGACCAAAGTGCGGGTCATTTACAAACATCAAAAAGGCACCGGAAACGACACTAACTCCCGGTAAAGTTTTCACAAACTGAAATGCAGGCCTCAAGACATCGCCTGTGGCATTGATTGCACCGGCAATCTCACCATCAGCATCACCGCTTTTAATCATCAAAGGCGCAAATACCAACGGATCATTCAACATTTCCAAAGCTTCTTCTTTCGTCAATCCTTTAGATTTCCTGATTTCAACCATCAAATCAGCATAAGCTGAGCGACGGCTGTCAGTTTTGGGGTCAACTAAGACAGCTCCTGTAATGTTTACACCACATTCTTCGGCTGACTTCATAATTTCTACCGGATTCCCCAATAAAATAATCCGTGCAATATTCTCTTTAAGGATGATTTCTGTGGCTCTTAGTGTCCTTGGCTCACTGCCTTCCGGCAGCACGATGCGCTTCTGATAACTTTGTGCATTTTTAATAACGCGTTCAAGTAGTTTCATTGTATCTAATAACTAATTTTCAATTGCCACATGGAACAAACATATCCTCTAAACTGGGCTTCATTCTTTTAACAACTTAAATTGTTGAATAAAACCATTTGTTCAAAGGTTGCGCTTGTTTCATCTGAAAGGTTATGATTTTTAATTTTTGAATAAAATATTCTAACTGCAAAAATAGGCAAAATAACCCCTGCTTATATCTGCCAAACAATATTTATTTGTCAATCCTGATAAAATTCAGGGTTTGTTAACCTATGTCAAAATAAACATCAAAAACGGATAACACAATCGATTGCCCGATTCCGAAGACTTTTGAAAAAGCCAAGCAGGTATGTTAAGTTTCCCTCAACTTTCCGGCCTCGTTCAATGTCCGGAAAACAGCATACTTCACCCGATGAAATAAACAAACAATGCCCGCATATTATTCCTGCTCCATCCAAATAAATTGATATTTTTGCTTGCAAGACAAGAATCTGCATGTATGAAAGAAAATGACCTGTTCTATCCCCTAAAGTCAATTTTAGAAGGCGATGTTTACACCGATAATGTACAACGGGTAATTTATGCAACCGATGCTTCATCGTACCGGGAAATTCCTCAGGCCGTTTGCAAACCGAAATCGAAAGAAGATATCCGGAAAATCATCGAATTTGCCAGGAAGAACAAAACAACGGTTATTCCGCGTGCGGCAGGCACATCGCTGGCCGGACAGGTTGTAGGAGGTGGAATTGTGGTCGACATTTCCAAATACATGAACAAAATTCTTGAGTTTAACCCGGAAGAAAAGTGGGTATGGGTTGAACCGGGTGTTAATCTTGCTGAATTAAACCTGTTCCTGGCCCCACACGGATTGCAGTTCGGGCCGGAAACCTCAACAGCCAACCGATGCTGCATCGGCGGAATGGTTGGCAACAATTCCTGCGGGCTCCATTCATTAATCTATGGCAGTGCCAGGGATCATCTCCTGGAAGCTGAATGTATCATGGCCGATGGCTCCGAAATCCTGTTCAAGGCCCTGTCAACCGACGAATTCAATAAAAAATGCGAGGTGATCCCCACTTCCCTTGAAACTAAAATATACCGCAACCTTAAGGAAACGCTCTCCAAACCGATCAATCAGGAGCATATCCGCAAAGAGTTCCCCGACCCAAAAGTTAAGCGCAGAAACAACGGTTATGCGATTGATATTCTGCTGGAGACTGATCCGTTTACAGGCAATGGCGAAAAAATAAACGTCTGCAAATTACTGGCCGGGAGCGAAGGGACACTGGCATTCTCAACCCGGTTAAAACTAAACCTGATCCCGCTTCCACCAAAGCACAAAGGCTTGGTTTGTGCGCATTTCAACAGCCTTGAGGAAGCTTACAAAGGCAATCTTGTTGCATTAAAATATAAACCCGGTGCGATTGAACTGATGGACGACATCATTATGAATTGTACCAAGGAAAATATTGAACAGCGGAAAAATCGCTTTTTCATTCTTGGCGATCCCAAAGCGATGCTGATGATTGAGTTCGCCTGCGAAACTGAAGCAGAATTGCTTGAAACGGCAAAAAAACTTGAAGAAGATTTGCGCAATGCCAAACTGGGCTATCATTTTCCACTGGTACAAGGCACTGACAATATTAAAAAAGTATGGGCATTGCGTACCGCCGGGCTGGGCTTATTATCCAATATTCCCGGCGATAAGCAAAGTACGACAGTCATTGAAGATACTGCCGTAGCACCGGATTATTTGCCGGAATACATGGCCGAGTTTGATCAAATCCTTGCAAAATACGGATTGAGTTGCGTAAAATATGCACACATTGCTACCGGCGAAATCCACCTTCGCCCTTTATTAAACCTGAAGGACGAAGCTGACGTGGAATTGTACCACACCATCGCCAAAGAAATTGCGGCACTTGTAAAAAAATACCGGGGCTCGTTAAGCGGCGAACATGGAGATGGCCGTTTAAGAGGAGAATTTATCCCGTTTATGTTGGGCAAGCACAACTACCAACTCATCAAAGACCTTAAAAACACCTGGGATCCGAACCACATACTAAACCCCGGAAAAATCGTCGACACACCACCAATCACCGAGAACCTGCGGTACCTGATTGGGAAAAGCCCAAAATACGACACAACGTTCGATTTTTCGGAGAGGCAAGGGTTGCTGCGGGCTATTGAAATGTGCAACGGATCGGCCGATTGCCGGAAAAGTTCAGCCATTGGTGGAACCATGTGCCCCACTTTCATGGCCACTAAAGACGAGGACAAAACCACGCGGGGACGGGCAAATATCCTGCGCGAGTTCCTGACCCGGCCAACCAAAGACTCCCCGTTTGACAGTGAAGAAATTTACCGGGTACTCGATTTATGCATCTCGTGCAAGGCCTGTAAGGCCGAGTGTCCGTCGAATGTAGACATGGCCAAATTTAAAGCTGAATTCCTTCAGCATTATTATGAAATTCATGGCATCCCATTCCGTGCCAGGCTCATTGCTTACCTACCCCAACTAAACAAAATTGGCAGGCTTGCCAAACCGCTAACAAACTGGATCATCGGGACAAAGACGTTCAAAAAAATGATTGGTTTTGCGGTTGAACGACGGATTCCGAAATTATCAAAACTCAGCCTGCGCCAATGGTACAAAAATCCGGATAAACTCAATGAATTTCCAAACGGGAAGGTTTACCTGTTTGCTGATGAATTTACCAACGAAAACGAAAGTGATATCGGCATAAAAGCCATCCTGCTCCTGCACAAACTGGGGTATGAAGTCGTCATTCCCAAACACAGGGAAAGTGGGCGCACCTACCTATCGAAAGGATTGCTGAAGACAGCTCAAAAAATTGCCAATGAGAACGTGTTGCAACTACATCCGCTGATTTCAGGAAACACACCGTTACTGGGCATTGAGCCATCTGCAATCCTGGCATTCAGGGATGAGTACCCCGACCTGGTCGATCAGCAACTGAAAGAGAAAGCCTTGTCCCTTTCGAAAAATGCGCTGATGCTCGATGAATTTATTGAAACAGAATTTGAAAAAGGGAACATTTCTCCCGATTTATTTACAACTGATACCAAACAAATCAAACTGCACGGACATTGCCAGCAAAAAGCAGTGGCATCAACTCTCCCGACCAAAAAGATGTTGGGAATCCCGACAAATTATGAGGTGACAGAAATTCCAAGCGGTTGCTGTGGCATGGCAGGTTCATTTGGCTACGAGAAAGAACATTATGAGTTAAGCCAGAAAATCGGGGAATTGGTGTTGTTTCCGGCTGTCAGAAATACAAACAAGGATGAGATCATTGCCGCACCGGGCACATCCTGCCGCCATCACATCGAAGAAGGCACAGGACGAAAAGTATTGCACCCTGTTGAAGTACTCTACCAGGCAATAAGATAAAAAAGTGACGCGTGACTTTGGGGCATGAAAATCCCGGACTGATATTACCAGAGCTAAAATTGTTACAAAATTCAATACAGATAATCCCAAGGCGGATTTCATCACATCCCCCCCTCACCCCCAGAATATTGGTTATTCATCCCCCAATTTGTCAATCAGTTTTCATAAAAAAGAGAAAGCTCATCGCTAAAAACTATCAATAATCAATCTAAATAATCATCACATATTGACTTTTTCAATAAAACCATTTAAATTTATTTTTGATAAACAATCGATAAACAGAAAATTTTCAATCAGTTACAATTATTTCCAACTCCAGACACAACTCCAACCCTTAACTATCCAATTATGAAACGAGGTATTAAAAATGATTCAATTATGAACTTAAGTCAACTTCCTTCGAGGGAAAGTTTTTCAGTGGGTAATGAGAAAAAACAAAAACCAGTTTTTCCGCAAGGTATCATCCGATCTGCGAATAAAACTCACGACTACATCGTTGAGTGGCAACTAGATAAACAGGATACACCCAAAAATATTTTTAACCAAAGGGGATGATCAAATCATAATCAACAATGTGAAATAGTAACAACCCGCTATTTCTGTCCTGCCCATAATTTTCAAAATATACTCATTTGTAACAGCCAATCGTTGGTCAATTTCATTACGGACCAATGGTTGGCTTTTAAAGAATAAATCAAATCATTGCCTTGCTCTCAAATGAGATGAAAGCTATCGACAAGATAAACACGCGAAGTTTATTCAACCTATTCCTGATCAAGTTGCGTCAACCCCTCATACATCCAAAATCCTGCTTCACTCATCAAGAATGAATACCTGATAAATGGAGTTTGAATTCCGTCCGGCAAATATCCTTAAAAGGACAAAATCTATTGACAACAACTAATAGTTGTCATAACTTTGAATACCACACCATCAACCAAAACAAACTAAACCAAACAATAACAGCCTTTAAAAAATAATTCGATCTCAAAATAAGATTACATAAGACAAAAACATTATATCTCAAACATTAACCAAATTTGAAAAACATGAAACGCAAATTATTCATTGCCGGTACGCTGACATTTATGCTTACCAGTTGGCTGTTCTTCTCATGTGAAAAAGAAGAAATTGCCGTTGAGACAGATAATCTGGTGCTGAAAAAAGCAACAGTACAGGAAACAAGCCTGACCTATGCTGATCCGGTTTGTATCAATGTTCCCCACACCTTTACCATTAGCGGTGGCTCTTTAAACAGCAACATGCAAATACAGGCAGAGTTTTCGACCGGAATTTGGACACAGATTGCCCAAATTGCCAAATCGGATTCTGACCCCATGGTTTTTGAATATACTTTCGAAAATACAGGAACTTTTCAAATTCGATATAAAGTAGGAAATGGTGGTTTTACGGATGGCTATTTCATTACCGTTGAAGATTGCAGTTGCGAAGAAAGTTTCTCTTACGAAACATCGGATAATTTAACTGTCCTGTTCAAATACAAAAGCGAAAACGACATTCCAAATGCACAGGTAAAGCTAACTTGTCCTCATATTGACCCTACAAACGGTTTTACGGCAAATGACGAAAAAACATATGCAGTGAATAATTCGGGAAACCAAACCGTGTTGACCTGGGAAGGCGATATTACTGCGTGTGAAGAAATCTCATTCGACCTGACTTTTGTACCGGATTGCAGTAAAAAGAATAACGGCAACGGTGGAGTAACTATCTGGACTGATTTTAAAGTTAACGAAGTATCTGTAAAAACGATAACCCCACCAGAGAATGCTGACTGTGAAACCGTTGTTGTTGACGACATTGAAACGACAGTTTGCTCCTGGCCAATCATTAAATACTATGACTGTGAATAATACACGAATCTTACGACAATACTCAACCCAAAAAGCTGCTTTAAAGGCAGCTTTTTTGATTTTATAATTGGAACCTTTGTCATTTGAGAACAACATATTCCAACAGCTTTTTTACCTTTGAGTTCATTTATAACACAAACAGATGACGACAGTTTTTTGGATTATTATCGCGATTCTGGTAGTTGATTTTGCACTGGAACGGTTCCTCGATTATTTGAACACCACACGCTGGAGCAACCAGTTGCCCGATGAAGTAAAAGACATTTACGACGAAGAAAAATACCGTCAGCAGCAAACCTACTCAAAAACCAACCACCGTTTCGGCATGTTTACCAGTTCATTCAGCTTTTTGCTGATTATATTGATGTTTTTCCTGCAAGGCTTTGCATTGGTAAACAACTGGGCTGTATCCGTTTCGGCAAGTCCCATCTGGTCGGCATTGATCTTCTTCGCCATCCTGCTTTTGGCATCCGATGTACTTACCACGCCATTCGACCTATACAGCACATTTGTCATCGAAGAAAAATTCGGTTTCAACAAAACCACAGCAAAAACATACCTTCTCGATAAACTTAAAGGCTGGTTACTGGGAGCTGTGATCGGAGGTGGATTGCTCGCGCTTATCATTTTTATTTATCTAAAAACAGGCAAATGGTTCTGGCTCTATGTATGGATTGTCATCAGCGCCTTTTCAATCTTCATGGCTATGTTCTATTCCAGTCTGATTGTTCCGCTCTTCAACAAACAAACACCGCTTGAGGAAGGTGAGTTGAAACAATCAATCAATGATTTTGCTAACAAAGTAGGCTTCAAACTGGACAATATCTACGTGATTGACGGATCGAAACGATCAACAAAGGCCAATGCTTATTTTACCGGGTTGGGGGCAAAAAAACGCGTTGTTCTGTACGATACGCTGATAAACGATATGGCAATACCCGAACTTGTTGCCGTGCTTGCCCACGAAATTGGCCATTACAAAAAGAAACACATCATTTGGAGCCTGATTCTGGGCATCCTTCAAACGGGGTTTATGTTATTCCTGTTCTCCCTTTTCATTGACAGCCCGGCACTATCGCAGGCATTGGGGGTCAGTCAACCCAGCTTTCATATTGGATTGATTGCCTTCGGGATTTTGTACTCGCCCCTTTCTTCTGTTATAGGAATAGGGATGAACATCTTTTCGCGTAAAAATGAATTTGAAGCCGATGCCTTTGCCGTTGAGAATTTTGATGGTGAACCTCTTGCCGAAGCGCTCAAAAAATTGTCGGTAAAAAATCTCAGCAACCTGCGCCCCCACCCAGCGTATGTATTTGTGCATTATTCACACCCTACCCTACTCCAGCGACTGGCAGCCATGGCAAAGCTAAAGGGAAATGGGAAGATGGGAAAGAAAGAGTGAGAAGATGAGAGAGTGAGAAGGTGAGATAAATAAGAATCGATTACTTTTCGTTACAAACTAAAAAACAACGCTATGGAAATTGTAAGAAGTCACCGGGAACTCAAGGTTTATCAACAATCCTTTGAAAGTGCCATGAGCATTTATTTCCTTTCTCAAGAATTCCCAAAAGAAGAAATATATTCATTAACTGATCAAATAAGAAGGTCTTCACGTTCTGTTAGCAGTAACATTTCTGAAGCTTTTCGTCGTCGCAAATACCCAAAATCATTTGCGAACAAATTAAATGAAAGTGAAGCAGAGGCAGCTGAAACACAAAACTGGCTTGATTTTGCGCTAAAATGTGGCTACATGACCGATGAAACCCATAAGCATTTAAATAACGAATATGAAAACATAATTGGAATGCTGGTAAACATGCAAAGATTCCCGGAAAAGTGGAGCATCTGAAAACGAAAGGTCAAAAAGAATAAAGGAAACGATGAGTAGCTGGAAAGTTTTTTCTCACACTCCTACCGTCTCCCCTTCTCACACTCTCACACTCTCATTTTCCCGTGTTCACAGCTAAAAACAAACAACCAGAAACAATACATGAAGGCAGAGATCATTACAATAGGAGATGAAATTTTAATTGGTCAGGTAGTTGACACCAATTCGGCATGGATGGGCGAACAGCTCAATATGCACGGGATCGAGGTATACCAAATCACCTCGGTACACGATAACCACGACCACATCCTGCAGGCTCTGACCGACGCCGAAAAACGGGTTGACCTGGTACTGATTACCGGCGGACTCGGGCCTACCAAGGACGATATTACGAAAAAGGCATTGTGTGATTATTTTGATTGCGGTATGGTTGTAAATGAAGCCGTTTTGCAACATGTCACAGAAATGCTGTCAAAGCGAAACGTTAAAATCAACCAACTGAACAAAGACCAGGCCCTGGTCCCCGAAAAATGCACGGTGCTCCACAATGCACTTGGTTCTGCTCCCGGAATGTGGTTTGAAAAAAATGACACGATATTTGTCTCAATGCCGGGCGTTCCGTTCGAAATGGAAGGATTGATGCAGGACGAAGTATTGCCCCGTCTGAGGAACAACGGCAAAGCCAAGTCCATTTATCACCAAACTGTCTTGGTTTATGGCATCCCCGAATCAATGCTCGCCGAAAAAATTGAACCATGGGAAACCGCCCTTCCTGACTGGATCAAGCTGGCTTACCTGCCAAACCAACTCATGATCCGTCTTCGGCTAAGTGCATACGGAACCGACCCTAAACGATTAAAAGAAGAAGTAAACAGGCAAATTGAAATTCTGAAAACCTATATCCCGAATAATATTTTCGGATACAATGGCGATACAATGGCTGGCGTTACCGGGAATTTACTGGCAGAGAAAGGCGCCACGGTCAGTGTTGCCGAAAGTTGCACCGGTGGCACAATCTCCAAGCTGTTCACCGAAAACCCGGGAAGCTCTGCCTACTTTAAAGGATCGGTAGTGGCCTATTCCAACGAAACAAAAAGTGCGATTTTGGGTGTAAAACCGGAAACATTACTGGCACACGGCGCGGTTAGTAAAGAAGTGGCATTGGAAATGGCAGAAGGAGTAAAAAAAGCGTTGAATACCGAATATGCCATTGCGACAACCGGTATTGCCGGACCTGACGGTGGCACCCTGGAAAAACCGGTTGGCACCGTTTGGATCGCTGTTACGGGACAACATCATACGGTGGTTGAACGTTATACTTTCGCGCATAACCGCGAACGAAATATTATCCGTTCTTCGCAAACTGCAATTAACATGTTACGCCAACTCATTATAAAAGAAAACAACGAGTAACCATGAAAAAAGTAATTATGACAATAGCAGGAATATTTGTGCTTTTTATAGCTGTGGCAATCATTATCCCGATTGCGTTTAAAGGCACCTTAATCGAAAAAGTAAAGAAAGCCATCAACGAGAATGTCAATGCAAATGTTGAATTCTCGGATCTCAACATTAGCCTATTTAAAAGCTTCCCGAAAGTGCAGGCCGAAATTGAAGGGCTGACAGTTACAGGGAAAGACCTTTTTGCCAACGACACCCTGGTATCAATCGGGTCGGTGGCAACCGACCTTTCAATCAGCGATTTATTCAAAGATGAAGGTCTGAAAATTTCGAGCCTGAGCGTGGACAATGCCAACATCTTTTTGCTTTGCACCAAAGACGGATTGGTAAACTGGGACATTGCCCTGCCGGATGAAACCCAGAAAACGGAACCGACTGATCAGGGGGACGCAATGAGCATTTCACTGCAAAGCATTGCAATCCGGAACCTAAGCCTGACTTATAAAGATGAAAGCATTGCAACGCTGGTCAGGTTGCTCAATTCGAATATTGACGCGAGTGGCGAGGTGGAAGGCACAGTCACCAAATTCAAGCTTGATGGTGAAATCGGCGAATTTATCCTTGAATACGACTCGGTACAGTACATTTCGAACACCCTGCTCAAAGCCCAAAGTGAGCTGACAGCCGATTACGACAAGATGAGCTTCGTATTTGGCGAATCAAAACTATACCTCAACGAGTTGCCACTGGATGTGAGCGGTAAATTTGAAATGCCATCAGACAGCATGTATTTCGACCTTCAGTTTAAACAACCCGAAAGTAATTTTGAAACGCTGCTGGCTATGGTCCCTCAAAGCTACCAAAGTTACCTGAAAGATGTAGAAACGACAGGGGAAGCCGGATTTGAAGGCGCAGTTAAAGGATGGTATTACGAGGACAACTACCCGGAAATTGAGACCCGTATGTTTGTTCGCAATGCCACGTTCCAATATGCAGGTTCACCCGAAAAGGTTGAGAAAATTTCGCTGGAAAGCAGCATCAGCAAACCACAGGGCGACCTTGACCTGTTGACAATGAACGTGTCGCAGGCACATGCCCAAATCCGTGAGAACCCGATTGATTTGACTTTAAATCTTTCGCACCCGGTAACCGACCCGGAATTCGACGCTTCGGTAAACGGAAAGATAGATTTTACCAAACTGGCCGGTGTCATTCCGATGGACAGTATCGAACTTCGTGGTTTTATTGACGGGCAAGTGAACGTGAAAGGGAAAATGTCAGCTGTCGAGAAACAGGATTTCACCAAAATCTCATCGACCGGAGCTATTAACCTGAGTAATTTCTACATCAAAACGCCGCAAATTACCCGTCCTGTAGAGATTAATTCCGGAACTGTCAAAGTCAGCAACACCGAGATTGCCTTATCACAATTCAATGCAAAGTCCGGACAGAGTGACTTTCAATTTAGCGGTAAATTATCGAACTACCTGCCCTATTTCTTTCTGGACAAAACATTGAAAGGAGATTTTAACCTGAAATCGAATTACATGAATTTTGATGAGCTTGCCTCCCTGATGGCAGAAAGCGACACGACAACGACTGCTCCAGCCGACAGTTTGGTGGCATTCCAGGTTCCGGCAAATCTCGATATGGTTTTCAAATCGAATATCAACAGGGCAAGTTTCAACAGGATGGATATCCGGAACATCGAAGGTGTCATCATCGTCAAAGACAAGATTCTGCAACTTCAAAAGCTGAATATGGACATGCTGGAAGGACAACTGACCGTAGACGGATCGTACAAAAGCAATGCAGCCAATAAGCCAGAGTTCGATTTCAACATGAACATCAATTCGTTCCAAATACCGGCAGCCTACCAATCAATTGGAATGATGCAACGCTATATGCCTATTGCCCGAAGGAGCCTTGGAAGCATTTCGTCGCAAATCAAGTTCAAGGGGCAGTTCAATGAAAAACTGGACATTATTGCCACATCGCTTGCAGGTAGCGGGCTCTTCAACACCCAGAACCTTCAGATTATGGATTCGCCGACTTTTGACCAGATCAAAAATTTCATAAAAAAAGAGAAACTAAAGAATGTTAAAGTGGACGATTTTACGGCTCATTTCCAGATTGATGACGGAAATGTAAACGTAAAACCATTCCAGACAAAGATAGCAGATCAGGATGTATCGGTTTACGGGAATGTTTCGGCCGACCAAAAACTGAGCCTGAATATGGACTTCAAAGTTAACAAGGACGACCTAAGCGGTGACATTGCCAAGGCAATCGGCTTTTTACCCGGAAGTGAAAACATAAAACTGCTGGATCTTTCTGTATTGGTGAAAGGAGAACTTACAAAACCCGAAGTATCACTTGACCTTTCGAAAGCAAAAAAGCAGATTGAAGAAGAAGTGAAAAAATCAACCCAACAGCAAATCGAAAAATCGGTCAAAAAGCTGGGGAACGAGCTTAAAAAGTTATTCAACTAGAAATAGACTGTCATAAAATGCAAGAACTCCGGGAATAAGTTATTCCCGGAGTTCTTGCATTTTATTCGCTGCCAATATGAAAGCCTAGGCCTCCAAAATCAACTCCTTTTCCCTTCAATTAGAAATATTTTCAATTAGATATTTTATCGATTGATTTTTAGTCATTTTGTTAACATTTATTTAATATCAATGTCTTTTTGGTCATTTTCTCATTTTACTAATCTAAAAAGCGCAGGACGGACAAACCGAACAAACACGACGACAAGCTAGATATCAGCACATTAGGTCTAAAAACAACACTTCATTTTATTTAACGCACATATTATTTTATGGTTTTTGCACATATTTAAACTTGGCATTAAAACATATTTTTTGACGTTTTTAAACCATTTTATTCGTCTTTAGGGTTCTTTACTAACAAATTGAAGGATTTCATTTCGTTACTTTGTCAATATAAAGACAGCGAAATCTTTTATTTTTAAAACTAACGGATGGGTATGGAAAATGTAAAATCTTCAAAGGCAACGAAAATTGATTTATTCAGTTTGAAAACGATCCAAATGAAAACCTTTCACATCACCTGGTTTTCGTTTTTCCTCTGTTTCTTTGGCTGGTTCGGAGTTGCTCCGTTGATGGCTGTAATCCGCGACGAATTAGCGCTATCAAAAGGCCAAATCGGAAACATCATCATCTCGTCGGTGATGATTACCATTTTCGCTCGCTTACTCATCGGTTGGATTGCCGATAAAATAGGGCCACGTATCACTTATACCTGGTTGCTGATTATCGGTTCGCTCCCGGTCATGTTGATCGGCCTGAGCAACGATTATACTTCGTTCCTTATTTTCCGTTTGCTGATTGGCGTAATCGGGGCAAGCTTTGTGCTGACCCAGTTTCACACCTCGCTGATGTTTGCACCGAATGTCGTTGGTACAGCCAATGCAACAACTGCCGGTTGGGGAAACCTGGGCGGTGGGGTTACCCAAATGGTAATGCCGCTTGTTTTCGCCGCATTTGTCTCGCTTGGTTATGCCAGCGGAACAGCCTGGCGCTATGCCATGGTGGTGCCGGGAGTAGCCATGCTTGTAATGGCCTTTGTGTACTACCGCTTCACAACCGACACGCCGGCGGGAAATATCAAAGACCTGAAAAAAACCGACCCGAATTTCGAAATTAAAAAGAAAGCTGCCAAAGGCGAACTCTTAAAAGCAATCAAAGATTACCGTGTTTGGGGATTGTTCCTCATTTACGGCGCCTGCTTCGGCATCGAACTCACGATAAACAATATTGCATCTTTGTATTATACCGATTACTTCAAACTCGATGTTAAAACGGCAGGTTTAATTGCCGGATTATTCGGGTTGATGAACCTGTTTGCCCGTTCGCTGGGCGGAATATTCGGCGACAAGGCCGGTATCAAATGGGGATTGAAAGGACGCGTTTACTTCCTGTTCATTGTGCTGTTCCTGGAAGGCATTGCCCTGCTTGTTTTCAGTAAAATGACGCTTCTTCCAATTGCAATTATCAGCATGGTCATTTTCAGCTTATTTGTACAGATGTCCGAAGGGGCAACCTTTTCGGTGGTTCCGTTCATCAACAAAAAAGCAATCGGAACCGTGTCGGGTATTGTGGGTGCCGGTGGTAATGCCGGTGCTGTTGCTGCCGGGTTCCTGTTCAAGATGGAAAATATTTCGTACCCTCAGGCGCTCTTCTATATTGGGTTGGCCATTTGCGTGATTTCGCTTTTCGCATTCCTTGTTCGTTTCAGCGAAGAAGCAGAACAAGAAGCCAAAAAGGAACTGGCAGAAGTTTACGCATTGAACGAAGAAGTACAGCCCAAACCTGTATTCGTTTACAGCTACGCTCGCAAAGGAATCTATCAAATTTAAGTGCATGAAGGCCGGAGAATACAAATCAACCTGCTCCTACTGCGGAGTAGGCTGCGGAATCATCGTCTCAAAGATGCCTGATGGCAAGGTTACCGTGCGCGGCGACCGGGAACATCCGGTGAACCAGGGAAAGCTTTGCTCAAAAGGTATGAACCTGCACTATGTGGTGAACAATCAGGCCGATCGTTTACTGGTGCCGCAGGTACGCCTGGGTAAGGGACACCCACTGAAGACCGTTGAATGGCCGCAGGCTATCGAGCGGGTTGCAACCGCATTCAGCACGCTTATTCAAAAATTCGGACCCGACTCAGTGGCATTTTATGTATCCGGCCAATGCCTGAGCGAGGAATATTACGTGGCTTCAAAACTGGCTAAAGGTTTTTGGGGAACCAACAACATCGACACCAACTCGCGCCTGTGCATGAGCTCCGCCGTAGTTGGCTACAAAATGCAACTGGGTGAAGATTCCGTACCAGCCTCATACGAAGATATCGACTTGGCCGACTGCTTTTTTATTACTGGGGCCAACCCGGCATGGTGTCACCCGATTTTATTCCGCCGGATTGAAGCGCGGAAAAATGAAAACCCGGAGGTAAAAATTGTTGTGGCCGACCCGCGCCGCACACAAAGCTGTGAGCTGGCCGACCTGCATCTGCAACTAAAACCCGGCACCGACGTGTACCTGTACAACGCCATCGCCCGCTGCCTGCTCGAAAACGGTTACGCCGACTGGGATTTCATTCGCCAACACACCGACGGAATTGAAGCGCTGCAGGCCCAGGCAGTCACCCTAACTGTTGAAGAAGCCGCTGAAATCTGCGGGGTTCCGGCCGACGACATCCGACTGGCTGCCAAATACATTGGCGAATCCAAAGGTTTTATCAGCATGTGGGCCATGGGCCTCAACCAGAGTGTAATCGGGGTGAAGAAAAACCTCTCGCTTATCAACCTGTCGCTTATTACAGGAAAAATAGGCAAGCCGGGTTCCGGCCCTTTCAGCCTGACAGGCCAACCGAATGCCATGGGCGGACGTGAAGTTGGCGGCATGTACAATTTGCTGCCGGCCCACCGCAACCTCGACAACGAAGCGCACCGCTCCGAAGTTGCCGAATTCTGGAATGTGGCAGAAGTACCCGCCAAGCCAGGCTACAGCGCAACCGAAATGATTGATGCACTGGAAAGCGGCAAGCTGAAAGCTGTTTGGGTAATTTGCACCAACCCCACGGTAAGTCTGCCAAACTCGAACAAAGTAGAACAGGCGCTCAAAAAAGCAAAATTTGTCGTGGTTCAGGATATTTCGAGAAACTCGGATACCCTGCCCTTTGCCGACGTGGTTTTCCCGGCTGCCGGCTGGCTCGAAAAGGAAGGGACCATGACCAACTCGGAGCGCCGCATCACTTACCTGAGCCAAGTGGTAAAAGCACCGGGCGAAGCCCTCCCCGACTACGAAATTATTTGCCGCGTGGCCCGCAAAATGGGCTATTCGGGTTTCAACTTTAGAAATGCACAGGAAGTTTTTGACGAATACAAACAATTGACCCGGGGTACAAATCTCGACATTGCAGAGCTCAGCTATGAGCATCTGCGCGACTGCGGTTCCGAACAATGGCCATTCAAAAACGGCCGCGGTACCACACGCCTGTTCGACGATTTTAAATTTTACACCCCAAGCCAAAAGGCAAAGCTGTTTGCAGTGGAGCCAACAAACGACTCGGAGCCGGTAAATGCCGAATTTCCCTTCGTTTTAACCACCGGCCGTATTCGCGACCAGTGGCACACCATGACCCGCACAGGCAAGGTGAAACGTTTACAGCAACACATTGACAAGCCTTACCTCGAAATTCATCCGGCCGACGCTGAAAACCTGGGCATTGAAACGGATGATGTAGTAACAATCTCCAACCGGAACGGGCAGGTAAATGTTCCGGCCAAAGTGAGCGACACCATTCGCCCCGGCGTCGTGTTCCTGCCCATGCACTGGGGCAAAGTATTGTCGGGCACCGGAGCCCGCAGCAACAACCTTACTTTCGACCTGGTTGACCCGAAATCGAAAGAACCTGACTTCAAATTCGCTGCTGTCCGGGTTGAAAAGTATCGCAAACCAGCCGAACAAATTGTTGTTATTGGAACCGGAGCTGCAGCCCTGCAGTTCGTTCGCAGCTACCGCGAGAAAAACCAGAGCGACGAAATTCGGGTGATTTCAAAAGAAATCCATCCGTTTTACAACCGGGTTTTACTACCCGATTATATTGCAGGCGGCCTGAGCTGGGAAGCCCTGCAAAAAACCAATGACGAAGAAATTACGAAACTAAACATACAGGTTGAAGCCGGCGTTAGCCTCACATCAATTGATGCCGAAGGAAAAACAGTGAAATGCTCGGACGGAAAAGTATATTCTTACGGAAAACTCATTTTGGCTACAGGTTCGAGCCCCAATGTTTCCAACGCCGAATGGATGCAATTCCCTTCAACCTATACCATTCGCAACCGCTTCGACGCCGACCGCTTCCGCAATGAAATCAGCGCAGGTCAACGAGTGTTGGTTGTCGGTGGCGGCCTGCTTGGTCTGGAAATGGCGGCTTCGCTGCTCGAACTCGATGTTCGGGTAACACTTGTTAACCGCAACCCGCGCCTGATGGATCGCCAGCTCGACAACGAATCGGCCATTCTGCTTAAAGAAATCCTGACGGAAAAAGGCGTTCAGATTCTGTTTAACGATGAACTGAGCCAGCTGAATCA
>JBNKTK010000022.1:0-38842 GCA_050298035.1 Mangrovibacterium sp.
CAACAATAACTAACAATTCATAGAATAATTTGTCTTCTTGCACTATTTGAGGAATAGATTTAAAAAGAGGTTCAATGGCTTGTCCTCGATGAGTTCCTTTGGCACTTGACCATACATAAACATCCGAACCGCTTGAAATATGCTCTTTAATTGGCGATGCAGAATGTGCAGTCGGTATTCCTTTTACAATTGCACCTGGTTGTGTCGGGAACACATACCGAAGACCATAGATTAAAAATTCGATGAAGGAATTAATATTGACTTTTCGCTTTTTAGAATCAATCAAGCCAGCAATCTTGCATCTATTCAATACCTCGGATATTTCAGATGGACTGATTTTCAATGATTTAGCCAAATCGGAATTATACCAATCATCATGCTTTAAGGCTATGATTTTCAATAAAACTACGATATCCTGGGGACGCATCCCGTTATGCTTTTTCATACTCAATATTTTCAATTCGCGATTCGCGAATTACGAATAGTCAAATATATAAAATTAAACTGAGATCGCATGCAATATGTGTGGGCTTCCCTAACTATCAGATTAAGTCGTAGCTAATTCAAATATGCACAGAGACCAAACGAAAAACAGCCATCCCTTCAAGGTTTCAAAAACCTTGAAGGGATGGGAAGGCGAGTTACAAGCTCAACAACAACCCCGCTAGTGCAAATGCGTGTTTTCTCTCTCAACGACAAAATCCCAATCCTGCCAAATTGCACGCAGATCACGGATTGGAGGGAGCGGGGAACTAACTCATGCTTTGCCGTTCTTGTCATTTTAGAAGGCTTAATAATGTTTAAATTCAGCCCATAATTCTGATATGGGTTTTATTGGGTTGCGACATATTGTAATCGTTAGTCCGTGTTCTTCATTGTTTATCCCATAGGTATTTGTAATAATTTCCATGATTTCAACATCAGAGAAATATCTGTTTAAATAGTCATCAGGATAACCAATAAAAATTGCAATTGAAGCTTCTGGATTAACCGGCCCCCAGTAATAATAGCTTGAAATACCACTTGAGGCCTCCGGCAGGTCATATTTTTTCCTATAATGATTGATTGCTCCGGCTTCTCCATAATTTCCTGTTATAATAATTGTGCGTATTTGTTCTTCTTTTGACAAGCCATGATAAACATTTGAAACAGAATTCACCAGTTCTGGCCAACCAATCATTTCGCGGAAATCATAACGGATATCGGCAATCCCTAAGTTTATGATCTTTTCAATCGATAATATTGGAAGCCAGACAGGACTTGTTAAAATTGTACTTAACAGAAGCAATCCAGGAATTGCAGACTTAAGCCAGTTTAGTCGCTTATTTATGATTAATTGTTCTATTAATACCGAACCGCCAGCGAGTAGGGCCGGATAAGCCGGAGCCAGATAATATGACTTGCCTTTCATCAATAAAAAGATCAGTAGCGCAATAACATAAATCCAACCGAGTGCCTGATAATTCTTCCCTTTTTCGTTTATGAAGAAAAACAAAATACCTGCAATCCAAATAGGAAGATTGAGAGGGTGTAAAATGAAAACTTGTTCAAAGAGAAATTGTAATGCGGATGTGCTTTCATCTTGTCTCAATGCTTGTAGATGCTCAAGAACCGGAAAATCATTATGAACTTGCCACAAAATATTGGGGAGAAATACCACCAGTGCAATCGCAACACCAAGCCATAACCATTTTTTCGCAAGCATTATTCTGTGCTTCCCAATTAGAATACCCAAAAAAATGGCAAATGCTAAAAATGCAGCTGAGTATTTAGTCAGTAAGCCTAATCCCAAAGCTAATCCAACTAACAACCAGTACTTTTGATTAGAGGTATTTATGAGTCTTAGGAGTAAATAACAGATAACCACCCAGAAAAACTGATCAAATGGAATGGTCTGAAACTGGGTTCCTGCAACCAAATAAACCGGGGCTACCATAACAGTTATTGCGCCCAGTATCTGAGCAAATAATTTTCCTCCCATTTCCTTGGCCATAAGTCCGGTTAAAAAAACCACAACAGAACTTAACAAAGCTGGAAAAAATCTTAATCCCCACAGTGTTTCGCCAAACAAAGCAATTGTAATCTTAGCAAAAAAAGGAGTTAGCGGTGGCATGTCGACATAACCCAAAGCAAGATGTTTAGAACAATCGATGAAATATAACTCATCTCTATGAAATCCATATTGACCATTAGTTAGTACATGTATAAATAAATTGACCAATGATATCCCCAGTATCATTAACAACTCCCGATATTTAGCTTTAATTTTTGGCATATCAGATTGTTTAATATTGCCCACAATGTCGTTGAATATGTACCAGCTACACTTATTTCTCTATTCTCCTTTGAAAACACAAACGTATTGGCAAGTAGCTACAGCTATCACCAAACCCATGTTTTCAGCGAGATTCCTAAAATTAAATTTATTTTTTGAGATTGCAGGTAAGTTAACTGATGGAGTCAAGTTCTTTTCTTTTTACCGATAACTATAAGGAAATAAGCACAGCGACCAAACGAAAAACAGCCATCCCTTCAAGGTTTCAGGAACCTTGAAGGGATGGGAAGGCGAGTTACAAGCTCAACAACAACCCCGCTAGCGCAAATGCGTGTCTTCTCCCTCAACGACAAAATCTCAATCCTGCCAAATTGCACGCAGATCACAGATTGGAGGGAGCGAGGGAGTTTTGATATAAAACCGGACAAGTATCTGTCAAAGAAAAGAATTATATTCCTGCTTAAACTATTTCTTCCAGAACATGTCCTCTTCAGGTATCATTTTATTCTTTCCCACACCAAAAGGGGTAAACTTCTTAATACTAAACAGATACCATGCACTTGAAGATACAAATGGTTCGGTGTATTCTGGTTGATAAAGCTGTCCGTCACCAAATCTTGTGCTATTTCCGTTCGAAGCATACGGGATACCCCAACTATCTTCATAAACTGAACTTTTTATAATCGCTTTTTCCAGCTCTCCAAGATAAAAGGTTGCTTTTTCGACCATTTCAGCCTCATTAAAAGCTACAACCATTTCGCCTAATCCCTCAAACCAAATATTATCTTTATCCAAATCAAAACAGTAACCAGATATAACATTATCAGATGCCACTGCTGTTTTCGTAACACGAAACATATCAGCTTCGGTCAAGGTTTCACTTGGGAAACCTTCAAAAGCACAATAACTCCAAGAGTGCAGATCCAAGGCGTAATTAAACTGATCCCATCCTGTTGTAAGGCTGTTTTTATCCATATTCCATCTTTCTTTTTCAAGAAATTGTAATATCTTCTTGTGAAAATCGGAGTATCCGGGAACTGCGTTAAATGCATCAATCATTCCTTCGGTAACCTGAAGGTTAATAAGCGTGTTGCCATCATATCCTCCATATAAACCGCCTTCGGTATTTTGTAAACCTCTGAGCCAGTTCTCCAATTCCGAAGCTAATCGATTATATTTAACGTTTCCTGTTTTGTTTTTGTAATTATTTAAAGCGATTAATAACCATGCATTATCCCCCATCCATTGATGTTTGTCAATGGGATTACCATTCGCGTATCTAAACTGCGCAAATCCACCTGAATCTTTATGAAATTCAGATTCAATCCTACCATCAAAGAAATCGAAAATTTTTTCTGCCCTATCAATTTTATCATACAACATGAAAACCATAGCAGCTAAAGCATTATCATAAAGAGAAACATTGCTACTGACACTACTTGGCACCAGTCCGTTTTGCAATTGCAGATTGTTAAACCAATTAAGTACTTGCTGTTCTGTATTTTCCTGTCCTTCAATAGCAGGTTTTTCTGTTTGTTCAGAAACAACTGTTTGAGGCTCTTCTTCTTCACAGGAAATGACTGAGAAGAAAATAAAAATTGCAATAAGGCATTTAATAATCAATTTCATCATTATTCGTTGCATTTACTCTTGTAAAATTATTAAGAGTCTGTTCAAAATTTATTCGAAAAGATGAAAAAATTAAAATTCACCCCATTCATGAAGGGTGATCTTTGATTTTTCGGGCTCCCCCAAACCCTCGGGAGCCCGAAAAATCAAAATTCAAGAGATTTAAACTGGCTCTGAATTACCAGATTTTCACCCGAAGGCTGTCGGGGCGCCACATGGCATCACCTTCTTTTATATTGAAGGTTTTGTAAAAAGCGTCCATATCGGCCAATGGGCCATTTATCCGGTACTTGGCAGGCGAGTGCACGTCGGTACGAACCTGGTTGGCAACAGCCTCGGGCCTCATGTTCAACATCCAGGCCATGGCGTAGCCCAAAAAGAAGCGTTCATCGGGCGAAAAGCCAGCAATCACCTTATTTTTACGGTACTGCTCCGTTTGCTGAAAGGCTTGGTAGCCCATCATAATCCCACCCAAATCGGCAATATTTTCGCCTTGGGTCATCGAACCGTTAATATGCAGGCTATCAACAGCCACATAGCCGTCGTACTGATCAACAATCATCGCTGTTTTTGAGTAAAACCGGATGCTGTCTTCGGGGGTCCACCAGTTGTTCAGGTTGCCCTTCTCGTCGTATTTGCTCCCCTGGTCATCGAACCCGTGTGTCATTTCGTGACCAAAAGTAGACCCGCCAATGATGGCATAAAGGATGGCATCATCAGCCATTTTCCGCTCGTACCCGGGAACCATGATGTTACATCCGGGAACCACGATCTCGTTATTCGACGGACTGTAATAGGCATTGTACGTTTGCGGCTGCATGTGCCACTCGGTCCGGTCAACCGGCTTCCCGAATTTCGCGAAATTGTATTGCGTATACCAACGATTGGCATTTATCACATTCTGAACATACGATGCCTCCCGGCTTACCTCCAGCGAACTCAAATCTTTCCATTTATCCGGATAGCCCACTTTCATGATCATGACATCCAGCTTATGAAGCGCTTTCACCTTTGTTTCAGCGGTCATCCAATCGAGGTTTTTTATACGTTCGGCATATACCGACTTAATTGAATTCCCGATTTCAAGCAGTTTTTCTTTTGTTCCGGCCGGAAGGTAATCAGCCACATAAACTTGCCCGATTAAATCGCCCAGTGCCCAGTTTGTTGTTCTCACAATCCTTTTCCAACGCGGGCGAGGCTCTTCAATTCCACGCAACGTTTTTGAGTAGAAGTTGAAAACGGTCATATAGGTTTTATCATCCAGGTACGTGCTCAAGCCCCTCAGGAAATGCAGTTTCAAATAGTCCTTCCAAACAGCCAGCGGATAAGTCTTCAGGCAACCATCCAGTGCGGCAATAAATTCAGGCTGCCCGACAATAACCGTATCAATTTCGGTAAAGCCAAGCCCGCCGGTAAATGCAGTCCAGTCAAAATTTACCGACTGATCGGTCAATTGCTTAAACGACAATTTCGTGTAGTTTTTCAGCGGGTCGCGCGTGTCCTCAATTTTACGGGATGCTTTTGCCAGGTCGGTTTCAAGCTTCATCAAGTTGCTGGCTGCCGCTTTGGCATTTTCGGCATCGTAGCCAAGAATACGGAACATGCTGTCGAGGTAATTCACAAATTCGCCCCGGATCATTTTTGCCCGTTCATCTGTAGCAAAATAGTATTCGCGGTCGGGCAAGCTTAGTCCTCCCTGATAAATGTTGATGGCCATTTTGCTGCTGATCTTGTCATCCTGTCCAACGAAGATATCCAGCATTGGCGATGCCGAAACCAAATGAACAAATGCCGCCTGTGTCATCAACTCCGGGATGGATGTGATTGCATCAATTTGTGCCAGGTAATCTTTAAGTGGAGTAATTCCGTTTTCATTTAAACGAACGCTGTCCATTCCCGAGAAAAAGAAATCACCTATTTTCTGTTTGTTACTCCCCGGTTCGGCATCGGTTTTTGCTGCAGCCGACTCACAAATGTTACGCACCTGCGCATTTACTGTATCCTCAATAATTTGGAAGATGCCATTGTATTGCTCACTTGCCGGAATTGGATTCTCTTTGAACCACTTTCCATTGGCAAACAGGAAAAAGTCATCACCCGGATTAACCGTCGAGTCAATGTGGGCAGCCAGGGCATCAGGTCCGTTTTCTCTCCCCGAAGGGTTTAAAGTGCAGGATACGGTCCCCAGCAAAGCCATCAAGATTAATAAAGAAAAGTTGTACGTTCTCATTTTGTATCAGTGTCAAAAAGTTATTTTACTTGTTTGTTTTCAGTCAATAAGAATAATTACACCATCAAACGACAATTGATGATCAAATATTCTGACTGTCGGGATTAAATGTGGCTATCAAACAAAAAACCCTGCAACACGTGCAGGGTCTTTTGTTATACCGAATGGATTTATAATTACTTCACAAAAAGAAGTTCTCTGTATTTTGGAAGAGGCCACAATTCATTATCAACGGCCAACTCCAGTTTATCGATGTGATAACGGATATCATCCAGGTACGGGGCAACAGTCATCTCGTAAGCTTTTGCTTTCTCAACAGCATCGTCAATGACATTTGCCACTTTACGGGCTTCAACCATTTCCTTCACTTTTGCTTTGATCGAAGAAATATGACCGCCAATCTCACGGATCAATTCCAAGCGTCCAGCAGCCAGAGTTTCAAATTCATCAGCAGAGAAAACCTCTTTCAGGTTTTTCACATTTTCCAGCAAGGTTGTTTGATACTGAACGGCTGTAGGGACAATATGGTTAATTGCCAGGTCGCCAAGCACACGGGCTTCGATCTGGATTTTCATCGTGTATTTTTCGTATTCTACTTCGGCACGGCTTTCCAGCTCCTTATCACTAAGGACATCCATCTTTCCAAACAAAGCGACAGTATCCTTGCGTGTGTATGCTGAAATAGCTTCAGGAACGCTTCTTACGTTTGTCAGACCACGTCTTGCAGCTTCTTCCACCCACTCCTGACTATAACCGTTACCATCAAAACGAATTGGTTTTGATTCAATAATCAGGCGTTTCAGCACCTGGAAGATGGCTTCATCCTTCTTAATACCTTTTTCAATCAAACCATCCACTTCAATTTTAAACGTCTCCAACTGGGCAGCAACTGCTGTATTCAGTGCAATCAATGCAGTAGCACAGTTTGCAGAAGAACCAACGGCGCGGAACTCGAAACGGTTACCAGTAAATGCAAACGGAGAAGTCCGGTTGCGGTCGGTAGTATCCAGGATAATCTCAGGAATACGTCCAATATTTAGTTTCAAGGCCGTTTTTTCATCCGGGGTCATTTTGCGGTCAACAACTGCTTCTTCCATCAGGTCGAGCATCGTGCTCACTTCTGAACCCAGGAACACTGACAAAATTGAAGGAGGTGCTTCGTTGGCACCCAACCGGTGGGCATTACCAGCTGACATGATACTTGCACGCAATAAATCCTGGTTGTCATAAACAGCCTTAATCGTGTTCACAACAAATGTCAGGAACTGCAGGTTTGTTTTCGGGTTTTTACCAGGAGAGTACAGGTTTACGCCGGTATCGGTTGTCAGCGACCAGTTATTGTGTTTACCGGATCCGTTAATCGCGGCAAATGGTTTCTCGTGGAAAAGCACCTGGAATTTATGGCGACGGGCAATCTTCTTCATGATGTCCATCAACAACTGGTTATGGTCGTTGGCCAGGTTTGCTTCTTCAAAAATAGGAGCAACTTCAAACTGATTTGGCGCCACCTCGTTGTGACGGGTTTTTACCGGAATACCTAATTTGTATGCTTCGTTTTCCAGGTCTTCCATAAAGCGGTAAACCCGTGTCGGGATTGAGCTGAAATAGTGGTCATCCAACTGCTGGTCTTTTGATGAAGCGTGCCCCATCAACGTACGGCCTGTCAACACTAAGTCGGGACGGGCGGCATACAGAGCCTCATCAATTAAAAAGTACTCCTGTTCCCAGCCCAGGTTAGCCTGCACCTTGGTAACTGTTTTGTCGAAATACTGGCAAACAGCAGTTGCAGCTTTGTCTACTGCGTTAAGCGCACGAAGGAACGGGGTTTTGTAGTCCAACGCTTCGCCGGTGTACGAGATGAAGACAGTAGGGATACAAAGTGTTCCGTCTACAATGAAAGCAGGAGAAGAAGCATCCCAGGCCGTATAGCCGCGTGCTTCAAATGTTTGGCGAATACCACCACTTGGGAAAGAAGATGCATCCGGTTCTTGCTGGGCAAGCAGTTTTCCGGAGAAAGCCTCAACAACACCGCCATCTTCACCGTGAACGATGAATGCATCGTGTTTTTCAGCCGTTCCATCAGTCAGCGGATGGAACCAGTGTGTATAGTGGGTTGCCCCGTTTTCTGTTGCCCAGGCTTTCATGCCCTGAGCAACCTGATCTGCCATTTTACGGTCAATCGGTGCACTGTTGTCAACGGCATCAATTACTGCTTTGTATGCCTCTTTTGACAAATATTTTTTCATTTTTGGCCTGTCAAATACACTGATGCCATAATAATCCGAGGTCAGGTTATCCTCACGTCGAACCGTCATTGGTTCACGCGACAACACTTCCTGAAGTGCTTTAAATCTAAATTCAGCCATTTTTGTCTGTTTATAATTAATATAATCTACTAGTTCTGTTCGGAGAAATTCAGCCAACACAAAAATACGCAATTTCAAGGCTTACCCTAATTTTTTCAAAGTTTTTAGTCGATTTTAAATGTATTTTTCAACACAAACCATGCTTTTATCTATACTATTCCCATTTTTCAATGCTTTTCTGCGAAAAAAAATATCAAAAACCAAACCCATTCAAAAGAATTTTTACGGTTACCAAAACAAAAAATGATAGCCTAATTAACGAAATATTAAAAACCGATTATTAATTCTTGTTTTCAAACAGGTTGCCAGAAACACCTATATTTCTGAAATCGCTTGGTAAAAATCTGCCAATATCCGTAATTTGAAGTTTACGTAAAACAGAAAGCCAGATAAGCATTTGAAGAAATATGGACAAAAACGAAATCTTAAAACGAATTGAACAGTCGGGGCATCGTAAGATCAAATTTGCGATATGCGACATTGACGGAATCCTCCGGGCGAAAGTCCTTCACATTGACAAATTCCAGGAAATTGCCAACAGCAGTGTTGGGTTTTGCGATGTGGTTTTTGGCTGGGACGCCAATGACACCTGTTACGATAATATTGAAATGACCGGGTGGCATACCGGCTATCCGGACAAAAGAGCCAGCCTTGATTTCAGTACTTTCCGCACTGTCCCCTGGGAAGATGAGATTCCTTATTTCCTTGGCGACTTTAATTCTCCCGACAGCCAGGTTGCAGCATGCCCGCGGAGTTTATTGAAAAAGATCCGGAAACAAGGTGAAGACATGGGCTACAAAGCCATATTCGCTCATGAATATGAGTGGTTCAATTTTATTGGCACACCTAACCAACTGGCAGAGTCGGGTTACCGCGAATTACAACCGATCTCTCCCGGCATGTTTGGATACTCACAGCTCCGCCCCAGCCAATATCACAACTATTTCCGCGAGCTATTTGATTTGTCCGGACAATTCGATATCCCGCTTGAGTCACTGCACACTGAAACCGGGCCCGGTGTTTATGAAGCAGCCATTCGCTACGACGAAGTTTTACCGGCTGCCGACAAAGCTGTCCTCTTTAAAAGCGCCGTAAAAGAAATCGCGTACAGGCATGGCATTGTTGCAAGCTTCATGGCCAAATGGAATGAGAACCTGCCTGGCTGCAGCGGGCACATCCACCAAAGTATTTGGAGCAAGGATGGCGGAAAAAACCTGTTTTACTCGGGCAACCCCGAAAAACCGATGAGCCAACTCATGGAAAGTTACCTTGCCGGCCTGTTGTTTTGCCTTCCGGAAATACTGCCCATGTATGCCCCAACCATAAATAGCTACAAACGGTTGCGTGACGGAGCCTGGGCGCCAACCACGGTAACCTGGGGGGACGATAACCGGACTACTGCCGTAAGGATGATCAACGGCGACGAAAAGTCGACCAGGCTCGAAATGCGTGTGCCGGGGTCTGATGCCAATCCCTACCTGGCAATGGCCGCCTCGCTGGCCTCAGGACTATACGGCATAAAAAACAACCTGAAGCTGGAAATTCCCAAAACAATTGGCAATGCCTACCAGGACAAAAAGGCCCCGAAACTTCCGGCAAACCTGCTTGATTCCACAAGAATCATGTCGCGTTCGGCTGTTGCCAAAGAGTTGTTTGGGGAAGAATTTGTTGACCACTTCACCAAAACACGGGAATGGGAATGGCGCGAATTCTCAAAAACAGTAACCAACTGGGAACTAAAACGGTATTTTGAAATCATTTAAAAACGGTAATTTCACCGTCAATACAGGAAGCTACGGACTAAACCAGAACAACTATGCAAACGTTGGATTATTTTCAAATAATCAGGCAAGCCTGGGAAGAATTTGATGAGAGGCACAAAATCAAAGGGATTTTCGATGTCAGCGCGCATGTCTCAACAAACCACGTTTATAAAGTATCATTTTACGACCGCCAACCGGTGTTTGCCAAACTGTCCGATTACGGAAAGTTTGAACATTTCAGGGAAGACCACATCATTATAAACAACCTGGCCAACAACCTGGAAGCGCCATACGAGAATTTTTTGGCACACTCACTGGTGAAGCGGAACGAATTATTTATTTACCGGTACTACGAGAAAAAACACTGTGCCTGGGTCGTTTTTTACAACCCAATAAAGGTAAAGCACAAACTGCCCCGCAGGTTGGAAGAAAAACACATTAAAAAGATGGGGCGGGAACTGGCACGTTTTCACCGGGCCTGTTCCAATGTCAGCAATCAATTGCCTATTGCATCAAAAAGTGTGGTGACCGACATCCACCAGTTGATGAAAACAATAGAATCAGGAAAGTTTTGCGCCCACAAGGAACAGCGGGACTTAATCCTGCAACAGTGCGATATTTTTCTGAACAATGCCGACAAGGTAAATTACATGACCGAAATTGAGACAATCCCGGTATTTGTAGACTGGAATATCGGCAACTTTTCGGTGACAGGTGACGGGCGTTTCTATTCGCGCTGGGACTACGACTGGTTCAGGGAATCGACCAGGGTGATGGATTTCTACTTTTTCAGCCGGGTGGTTTCTGATATTGGCGACCGCACGGTGTTCAGCTACCTGATTGACACGCTGATGGAAGACAGGTTTATCATGTTCCTGAAAGAATATCACCGCATTTATCCGCTGACCGAACCCGAAGTCCGGCTTATACAGGAAGCCTACCGTTTTTTCATCCTCAACTATGTGATAAAAGACGGCCCCTATTTCTTCCGGGAAACTTATGCACGAAAGCTGCAAAAAGAAGCATACGATGCGTACATCCCGGCAATAGATACAAATTACCAGGTAGAGAAATTGCTGCGTGCGTTAAAACTTTAATATGAAGACAAGAGAATTTAAAAATGTGGTCACCAAATACAAAACTGTATTTTTTGACGCTTTTGGGGTATTAAAGAATCACAAAGGGATTATCCCCGGGATAGACAGGACATTTGACTATCTGGATGAAAGAGGGATTGACTATTATGTCCTAACCAATGATGCATCCCGGAGCCCGGAGGCCCTTGCTGACGGATACCGCAGAAGAGGCATCAAGTGCATTACCCCTGAAAAAATTATCTCGTCGGGCATGTTGGCCCGTGACTGGCTGGCACTGAAAGTCAAGGAAGGGACTGTTGCTTACCTTGGCACGAAACAATCGGCCCATTATATTGAAACTGCCGGTTTGGAAACACTCCCAATCAGTGACATCAACTTAAACGATATTGACCACATTAAATGCCTTGTTTTTATGGACGACGAGGGTTTCGACTGGAACCACGATATCAACAAGGTCATTAACCTGCTGCGCAAAAAAAACATGCCGGTTGTGGTGGCCAACACCGATATTAATTACCCGGTAAGCCACAACGACATTGCCGTTGCAATCGGCGGTCTGTCAGACATGGTTGAGGAGATACTCGGCAAGTACTTTATCCGGTTTGGTAAACCAGATGCCCAAATGTTCATGTTTGCCTACGAAAAGGCCTGTGAAGTAAAACCACTTCGTCGCGATGAAATTTTAATGGTTGGAGACACCCTTTTCACCGATATCATCGGGGGCAATAAATTCGGCATGGATACCGCGTTGGTACTATCAGGGAACACGCTGCCGGAAATGGCCAAAGTAAAAATAACCAGCTCGGGCATCATCCCGAACTATGTTTGCGATTCGGTACTGATCAACGGGGAATACTAAAAAAACTAACGGCTGTAGTTCTCTTCGGAAATAATATTCAGGGCATCAACTAACAATTGATCTTTTTTCCTGCCCTGGGAAGCAATCCGGATATGAAACCTGTCGATTCCGATCTTATTGGAACAGTCGCGCACGTACAACCCAAAGTCTTCCAGCAACCGATATTGGATTTGCTGGGCAGTCAACCCGCATTCGACCTTCACCATAATAAAATTGCTGCCCGTCGGGTATACCTTGAACCCGGGAATTTTCACCAGGTTTCGATATAAATACTTTACATCGCGAACAATCTTCCTAACGGATTTTTGGTAAATGTCATCCGTCTCTTTCAGCATCGTAAGGAAATACTCAGCAATCGTATTTATATTCCACACAGGCAAGGCCTGGCGGATTTTTGACAAAAAAACAGAATTTGAGGTACAACAATATCCCAACCGTAAACCGGGAACCCCGCAATGTTTACTCATACTCCGAATGACAATCAGGTTTTTGAAGTCTTCGACATAAGGCAATAAACTGGCGTCGCTAACACCTGAAAAATCAATAAATGACTCATCAACCAAAATCAATTTAAGCTGATTCATCTGTGTCAAGAAGGCAAGCATGTCAGCAAGCGGAATGAGTTCTCCGGTCGGGTTTCCGGGATTAATGATCAGGACAGAATTGATTCCACGCTCGCTAACCCAATTTGAGAAATCCGGCAGGTCGAGCCGGTAATCATTTTCAACAGGCAACTGGTAAAGTTGGGCCGCTTTCGGGTCACGAAGCTTATCCAGGTACTCGCTGAAAGTCGGCACAGGAATGGCAATTTGATCAACCAGTTCTTTTTCAATTAAGGTGATCAGTTCAGTGGCCCCGTTCCCAAGCACAAGATAATCCGGATTGACGTGCAGTACACTGGCCAGTTCCTTTTGCGCGAGTACCGGGTTACTCGAAGGGTAAGCCTTGATGATTGAAGGGATCTTACCCAACAGCTCCTTCATCATGGGCTTGGTTGGATAATAGGGATTTGCAATAAAACAAAAATCAATTACCTCACCAAGGTTTTCTTTATCAACAATATCTGCCAAAGCAGGCGAATGGGTGGTTTCCCGGAACAATTGATAATTGATCTTTAATTTTTTTCGCGTCATGGGTGAAAAGTTTGCGCAAAATTAAAAATATTAGCCCGTCAGAAAGTTAAAAGCACAAAAAAAGCTGCCCGAACCGGACAGCTTTAAGTATATAATCGAATCTCAGATTACAATTTAGCAACTGCTTTGTGTGTTGTTTTGATGATAACAGCAGCAATTTTGTATGGGTCACCGTTAGAAGCAGGACGACGGTCTTCCAAACGACCTTTCCATCCGTTTTCAATTGTACCAACAGGGATACGGATTGAAGCACCACGGTCAGATACACCATAGCTGAAATCAGTGATAGCAGCAGTTTCGTGTTTACCAGTCAAACGTTGATCGTTGTATGCACCGTAAACATCGATGTGTTCCTGGATGTGTTTACCGAATTCTTCGCAGATAGCAGTGAAAACAGCTTGGTCACCACAAGTTCTCATCAAACCGTTAGAGAAGTTAGCGTGCATACCTGAACCGTTCCAGTCAGCATCTTTACCCAGTGGTTTCGGGTGCCATTCAACGTAAACACCGTATTTTTCAGCTGTTCTTTCCAGCAAATAACGAGCTACCCAAATTTGGTCGCCTGCACTGTGAGCACCTTTAGCGAAAATCTGGAATTCCCATTGTCCGGCAGCAACCTCAGCGTTGATACCTTCAACGTTCAAACCAGCTTCAAGACAAATGTCAAGGTGTTCTTCAACGATATCACGTCCGAAAGCATTTTGTGCACCAACACCGCAATAGTAAGGGCCTTGAGGACCTGGGTAACCACCATTCGGGAAACCTAACGGCATTTTTGTTTCTGAATCATACAGGAAATATTCTTGCTCAAAACCGAACCAGAAATCTTCATCTTCTTCTGTAATATGAGCTCTACCATTTGATTCATGAGGAGTACCGTCAGCGTTCAAAACCTCAGTCATCACCAAGTAAGCGTTTTTGCGATCCGGATCAGGGCAAATAAATACCGGCTTCAACAAAAGGTCAGAAGAACCACCACTTGCCTGTTCGGTAGAAGATCCGTCAAATGCCCAAATCGGACATTCGTCCAATTTACCAGTGAAGTCATGCTCAACTCTAGTTTTTGATCTCAATCCTTGGGTTGGCTTGTAACCATCAAGCCAGATGTACTCCAATTTTGCTTTCATTGTGTTACAAATTATAAGTTAATGATATATTTTTTCGAAAATTTGTCATCAAAAATAGAACAGGTTGGCAAAATTATAAATAAAAACTCATTCATAAATCAATTATTAATGAAAATTTCATATATAATTTTGATTTTTTGGGGCATGCCCACTTTTCACCAGGGGTAACAGCAGCAAAAATATAAAATTATTAATACGACATTGCGCTTACGCCAAAAGTCATCTTAAAAAATCATACTTTCCCCAAGTCCTCCCCCTATGAATTTCATCCTAACCAAGAAAACGACACAATTGATTATTTTCCAGTTCTCAATAATTTTCACAAAAGAAAACGATGCATTTTATTACGATAAATTGTAATTTTATTTGCTTTTTGAAAACTAATTCGAAACAGAAATTTCGAATTACGAAAAACTACAACTTTAACCAATCGCAACAAAAATGAACGTTAATCGAAGAATTTTCCTGAAAACCAGCGGAGCTGCTTTTGCCGGCAGCATGGTCCTCCCAGCATTTATTCAATCCTGCCAGGGAAGCCCGGTTTCGGCAAGCATCCAGGCTTATCTCGACCATTTCGAGGTGACCCCGCAAATCCTGCAAAAAGTTATCTCAACAGCCCTCAGTAAAGGAGGAGACTATGCTGACCTCTACTTTGAACACACAGTTTTCAATAACCTGGCACTGGAAGATGGCAAAGTAAACCGTGCTTTCTCAAACATCGACTATGGTGTGGGTATCCGGGTATTAAAAGGCGACCAAACAGGTTTTGCCTATTCCGAAACAATTACACCCGAAGCCATGCTAAAGGCTGCCAACACCGCTGCCAACATTGCAAGTGGCACTAAAAATGTCCCTGCTGACCAAATAGCAGAAGCAGCCCGGTCTGACTATTACAAGATTGATAAATCGTGGGAGGAAGTATCGGTAGGTGATAAAATTCCGTTTATCCAGAAACTCAACGACAAGGTTTTCTCTCTTGACGAACGGGTCAGCAAAGTGAATGTTTACATGAGCGATGAATCATCGTACGTGCTGTTTTACAATTCAGAAGGGACAATAACCTACGACTACCGCCCGCTGTCAAGCCTGGCAGCAGTTTGCATCATGGAAAAGAACGGACAAATTGAAAATTCATACTCTTCACGCTCGTTCCGCATGGGGTTCGAATTTTTGACTGACGACCTGGTTGATTTGCTGGCCAAAGAAGTAGTTGACAAAACCTCAATCCTTTTTGATGCCATCAAACCAAAAGCCGGTGAAATGCCTGTTGTAATGGGAGCCGGCGGTTCGGGCATCTTATTGCACGAGGCTATAGGTCACACCTTCGAGGCCGACTTCAACCGGAAAGGCACTTCAATTTTTGCCGATAAAATGGGTAAAAAGGTTGCCGAAAACTTTGTCAACATCATCGACGATGGTACTTTACCTGACAACCGGGGCTCCATCAATATGGATGACGAAGGAATTCCTTCTGAAAAAACGTATTTGGTAAAAGACGGCATACTGAACAGCTACATTCACGACCGTATCAGCTCTCAATTTTATAATGTCGCTTCCACCGGAAACGGAAGAAGAGAATCTTTCCGGCATGTACCGCTGCCTCGCATGCGTGCTACCTATATGGAAACCGGACCACATTCAAAAGACGAAATCATTACCAGTGTGAAGAATGGTATTTATGTCGATAATTTCAGCAATGGTGAAGTCAAGATTGGCGCCGGCGATTTCACATTCTTTGTCAAATCGGGCTACCTGATCGAAAACGGTAAATTGACAAGTCCGATCAAGGACATCAACATTATTGGGAATGGCCCGCAGGCACTGGCTGACATTACCATGTGCGCCACCGACTACCTGATCGATAACGGCACCTGGACTTGCGGCAAATCAGGGCAATCGGTCCCTGTAACCTGTGGATTGCCAACAGTGCTGGTTAAAAAATTAACCGTTGGCGGGATCAATTCATAAATGTTTCATTCTTAAAACCTGAAAAAATGACAAAAGAAGAAAAATATGAACTTGCCAGATGGGCCATCCAACAAGCGATTAACCAGGGAGCAGACCAGGCAAGTGTTACCATCTCACAAAGCAAAAGCAGCAATGTTGATGTTCGCGAACAGAAGATCGACACACTAAAGGAAGCCATACAGAGTAGCCTCACCATTCGCCTGTATATTGAGAACAAGTATTCAACATACCGAACAAACCGGCTTGATAAAACCGAACTTTCACGTTTCATTGAGCAAGCTATCGCAGGAACCAAATACCTTTCGCCAGACCCGTACCGCTCTCTGCCAGACCCATCGCTTTACTACAAAGGTGACGGCCCTGATTTGAAAACAATTGACCCGTCGTACGATGGGATTGATCCTAAAACAAAGGTCGACCTTGCTTTTCAGATTGAGAATGAGGTTTACAAGAAGGATGATCGGATCATCTCAGTCTCCACGAACTATTCGGACAATACCGGCAATATGATCATGGTTACCAGCAATGGATTTGAGGGCGATGCCGAATGGAGCAGGTTTAGCGCCTTTGCTTCGGTTGCAGTTGACGGAGGCGAAGCACGCCCCAGCGATAGTTGGTACGAGCGGGATATCTTCTTCGACAAACTGAAAAAGACAGACATCGGCAAGTTAGCACTTGAAAGGGCTTTACGGAGAATCGGCCAGACCAAGATCGGTTCCGGCAAATACAACATGATCATTGAAAACAAAGTTGTATCACGGCTTTTCAACCCGCTGATGGATGCCTTGACAGGCCAAAATATCCAACAGAAGAATTCGTTTCTCATTGACAAAATTGGACAGCAAGTTGCTTCCGAAAAACTGGCACTAACCGACAAACCCTTTATTCCCGGATCTCCAGGCTCTCAGCTATTCGACAATGAAGGATTAGCCTGCAAGGAACGTGTGGTTTTTGACAAAGGTGTGCTAAAAACCTATTTCATTGACACCTATTACGCAAAGAAACTTGAAACCACACCTACCTCAGGGGAAACAACCAACCTGGTATTCGAAACAGGCGACAAAGACCTTAATGGCCTGATGGAAGCCATGGGCAACGGAATACTGGTAACAGGCTTTAACGGAGGTAACACCAATGGCTCAACCGGTGACTTTTCGTACGGAATCGATGGGTTCCTGATCGAAAACGGAAAAATTGTTAAACCGATATCAGAAATGAATATCAGCGGAAACATGAAGACTTTTTGGATGAACCTGGCCGAAGTCGGAAACGATCCGTACCTGCTTTCGTCCCGGCAAACGCCCTCGCTCCTGTTTAGAGATATTGACTTCAGCGGAATTTAGTACATTCTTCAATACAAAAACAAAAGACCGTCTCAATACAATCTTGGGACGGTCTTTCTTGTTATTTACAGTCGGTCCTAATCCGGGAAATATCCACGGATGATACCGCGTTTTGAGTCTTTCACAAATAACAGGATTTCATCACGTTCTGTTGTTGCAGGCATTTCAGCTTCAATAATTTCGATTGCCTGAGTTGTGTTCAATCCTTTTTGATAGATATAACGATAAATATCCTGTACTTCACGAATCTTATCATTATTGAAACTTCTTCTTCTCAACCCAATTGAGTTGATCCCCACATACGACAGCGGTTCACGCCCTGCTTTGATGTACGGAGGCACATCCTTGCGGACCAATGATCCACCGGAGATCATTACATGCGGCCCGATGTGGACAAACTGGTGAATTGCACTCATTCCCCCGATGATTGCCCAATCGTCAACAGTTACCTCTCCGGCCAGCTGGGTACTGTTTACCAGGATTACATTGTTCCCAACAATACAATCGTGGGCAATATGTACATAGGCCATGATCAGACAGTTGCTCCCAATAACTGTTTTCCCGCGGGCAACAGTGCCCCGGTTTACTGTTACACATTCGCGAATGGTTGTATTGTCACCAATCTCAACAGTTGTGTATTCACCTCTAAACTTCAAATCCTGAGGAACTGCCCCGATAACTGCACCCGGGAAAATCCGGCAGTTTTTGCCAATTCTCGTTCCCGGCAAAATGGTGGCATTAGAGCCAATTCGGGTTCCTTCCCCAATAACGACATCCTTGTCAATAGTCACAAATGGTTCAATCACCACATTGTCGGCCACCTGAGACTCAGGATGTACATAAGCTAATGGTTGTTTCATCTTATAATTGTTTTCAATCGTTTTTGGTTAAGCTTTAACAATTTGTGCCATGAATTCGCCTTCGGCAACAACTGTTGACCCAACAAAGCATTGCCCTTTCATGTTAGCAATCCCCCTTCTGATTGGAGTTGTCAACTCCATTTTGAAGATCAGGGTATCGCCCGGCACAACTTTTTTCCGGAATTTCACATTATCAATCCGGATAAAATAAGTCGAATATTTTTCTTCGCGGTTGTGCAGTACATATAACCCTCCGCACTGCGCCATTGCTTCAACAAGCAAAACTCCCGGCATGACAGGCTCTTCGGGGAAATGTCCCTGAAAGAACGGTTCATTAACGGTTACATTCTTCACCCCAATAATATAATCGTCAGTAATCTCGGTGACTTTATCCACCAACAAAAAAGGGAAACGGTGAGGCAAAAACTTTTTAATCCCACTTACGTCCAACACCGGCTCTTTATCCGGGTTGTAAGAAGGAATTCCGTTTTTTGATTTCTGTTTTTGAATCTCTTTCTTCAACAATTTTGCAAACTCGGTATTCACAGTGTGTCCGGGTTTGGTAGCAATGATGCGCCCTTTTACGCGCATTCCGGCCAAGCTCAGGTCACCAATTACATCAAGCAATTTATGACGGGCACACTCATTGTCGAACTGCAAATCAAGGTTATTCAAGATGCCTTGGTTTGCACTCACGTCAACCCGTTTGTGATGAAACAGATCGGCCAAACGATCCAGTTCTTCCTGTTTCACCTCGCAATCCATGATCACAATCGCATTATCCAGATCTCCTCCCTTCACCAGGTTGTTCTGCAATAAAAATTCCAACTCACGAAGGAATACAAAGGTACGGCAGGAAGAAATTTCAGTTCTAAAATCGCTCAATCTGTCCAGCGATGCAAACTGGTTGTTCAACACACTTGAGTTGAATGAGATCAACACATTCAGGCTATATTCATCATCCGGAAGAGCAATAATTTCCGATCCGGTTTTTGGGTCTTTGTATACAATCTTTTCTTTTACAACCAGGTACTCACGCTCTGCATCCTGCTCAACGATCCCACATTTTTCAATGGCTTCTACGTAATACCGGGAGCTTCCGTCCAGGATTGGCATTTCCTGATTATCTACTTCAATCAGCACGTTGTCCAAATCCATCCCGACAAGTGCGGCCAAAGCATGCTCGATTGTGCTCAAGCGTGCATCACCTTTTGCAATTACAGTCCCACGGGACGTATCAACCACAAGCGAGGCATCAGCCTCCAGAATTGGTTGACCTTCCAGGTCAACCCGTTTAAATTTAAATCCATGATTTTCAGGCGCAGGCTTAAATACTGCATTCACCTGACAACTGGTATGTAAACCTTTACCGCTAAGAGAAAACTCTTGTGCTAAAGTTTTTTGTTTCACTGTCATTATCACTTGTTTATCCGAAACTACTCTCCGTTGAGTTTCGCTTTCAATTCTTTCAATTCTTTCTGCAAATCATTTACCTGTTCGCGCAATTCGGGCAAGCGTCGGTAAACAACATAGGCTTTTAGCGCCCGGTCATGGTCCATTGCCGGGGCTCCCAGAACAATTTTCCCGGATTTAATACTGTTTGAAACACCGGCCATTGCACCAATTGTTACATTGTCGCCAATTGTGAGGTGGCCTGCAACTCCAACCTGACCGGCAAAGACACAGTTTTTCCCGACTTTTGTTGAACCGGCTATTCCGGTCAACGCTGCCATCACTGTATTTTCGCCAACTTCACAGTTATGTGCAATCTGAACCAGGTTGTCCAGTTTTGCTCCCTTCCGAATAACAGTTGATCCCATGGTCGCACAATCAATAGTTGTGTTGGCACCAATCTCAACGTTATCTTCAATAATTACATTACCAACCTGAGGAATTTTCTTGTATGACCCATCTTCTGTTGGGGCAAATCCAAACCCGTCAGAACCGATAACAGCTCCGGCATGAATAATACAGTTTGAGCCAATCACGGTATCATCGTATATTTTAGCTCCCGCGTAGATCGTGGTATTCTCACCAATCTTCACGTTACTGCCAACAAATACATGAGGGTAAATTTTTGTTTTATTCCCGATTGTCGTGTTTGCTCCGATATAAGCAAAGGCACCTACATAAAGCCCTTCACCTGTTTTTGCAGTTGAATCGATAAAGGAAGGTTGCTCGACACCACTTTTTTGCACTTTGGCCTGCTCATACAAATCCAGCAATGAGGCAAATGCCTGGTAGGCATCATCCACCCGGATGAGGGTAGTTTTTACCGGTTGTTCCGGCACAAAATCTCTATTGACCAGGACAATTGAGGCTTCTGTTTCATAGATGTACTTTTCATACTTCGGGTTGGCCAAAAAAGCCAGGGTCCCCGGTTTTCCATCTTCAATTTTTGAAACATTACTTACGCTAACATTTTCATCACCTTCAACTGTTCCATGCAGAAACTCAGCGATGTTGAGTGCTTTAAATTTCATATTTATTTTCTTGGCGCCGTGCAAAAATAGGTTTAAATTACTTAATGTCCAATTCTTTCGGATAGCAGACAAAATATTTTCTTACGGTCTCAGATAAACTCGACAGGTTAATATCCGAGGCCTCATGCAGCTCACTTACTTTCTTGTTTTTTAAAAGAATATTAATCTTGTCGTCACCCGATGCATAAGCGCTGTTCGTAATTGAATCCTGAACCAGGAAATAACCAACTTCCTCTTCTGAAATATTAAAATGGGAGATGATCCGTTCCCGTAATAAGTCAATCTTTTTCGGAGGGAAAGGCTTGTTGTCGATTTTTATGCGGTATAATTTTCTGCTTATCAGGCTCGAGGACAGGTAAGCAAGGATTTTATCATCGCTGTATTGCCAGTGTTTTATCGAAGCAAACAGATCATTGTCATCCAACTCCGCAAAAACCGAAAGTAACGATCTGCCTAGAAAAACTTCTCCCGACAAGAAATGCTCAATCGTTATTTTATTTTCAAGAAAAACAGATAAGGCCGGAGTTGCAAATACACTTTTCCCCTCCAGAACCAATTCCTTTGCCCGCTTGAGGACATTTACCAATAAATGCTCAGCCGACAAAACTGTTTTATGCAAATAAACCTGCCAGTACATCAACCGGCGGGCAATCAGAAATTTTTCAATTGAATAAATGCCTTTTGCCTCAACAACCAGCTCATCATTCCGGACATCCAGCATTTTTATGATCCTGTCCGATCCGATCATACCTTCAATTACACCGGAATAGAAACTATCCCGTCGCAAATAGTCGAGCCGGTCCATGTCCAACTGGCTGGCCACCAATTGATGCAAAAAGTGCTTGCGATATTCATTCTTAAAAATAGAAATCGCCAAACTTAACCTACCGTCAAACTGTCGGTTAAGGTCTTCCATGAGCAAAGCCGAAACCTGCTCATGCGAAATCCCACTCACGATTGAGTGTTCTAAGGCATGAGAAAAAGGCCCGTGCCCAATATCGTGCAACAAAATGGCAACCGTAACAGCCTCGGCTTCTTCCTTCGATATTTTCACGCCTTTCATCTGTAAAACAGAAATTGCCGACCGCATCAGGTAAACCGCCCCGATGGCGTGCTCGAACCGGGTGTGGTTTGCCCCGGGGAAGACAATACATGACAACCCCAGCTGTTTGATTCTTCGTAAACGCTGAAAATAAGGATGTTCGATTAAATCAAAGATTAATTCGGACTGAATGGTGATAAACCCGAAAACCGGGTCGTTGATAATCTTTTTCTTATTTGTTTTCAAGCCTTTCTGCTGTCTTCGGTTGATTTTGAACGGGACAAATTTAAAAAACTTTTCCATTCCACTCATTCAATCAGCCAACGCACACCAATTCTGAAACAACTTTTTACTGAGAATCATTCACTTCCACATTTTGTGGTTTAAATAGATTTTCTTAATTTTGCGCTGACAATTAAACGAAACCACCAATAGGGGACCTGAAGTCCCCTATTTTATTAGCCATGCTTATGATCGACCGGAACATCATAATTCAATTGATAGAAGATAAACTGACTGAAGACCAGTTTATCGTTGAAGTGGAAATTAGCCCGGCAAACCAGATATCGATTCTACTTGACAGTGAAGAAGGTATCACCATTGATCATTGTGTGCAAATCAGCCGTCAGGTTGAAGGTAACCTGGACCGGGAGAACGAAGATTTCGAATTACAGGTTTCATCGGCAGGACTGGGACAACCATTTAAAGTTTTCCGGCAGTTTGTGAAAAACACGGGAAAAGAAGTGGACGTTGTCCTAAAGACAGGTGTCAAGCTCGAAGGAATCCTGAAATCAGTAAGTGAGTCGGGGTTTGAACTTGAAACCTCCAAAATGGAGAAACCTGAAGGGAAAAAGAAAAAAGAACTGGTAACACAGTTGCACAAAATTTCGTTTGACGAAGCAAAAACAGTTAAAAACATTATAAAATTCTAAAACTGGGGCAAGATGGATAATATTAATCTTATCGATACCTTTTCCGAATTTAAAGACCTGAAGAATATTGACCGGGTCACCATGATGAGTGTTCTCGAAGACGTTTTCAGAAACGTTTTACAGAAAACTTACGGAACTGATGAGAACTTTGATATCATTATCAATATTGATAAAGGCGACTTTGAGATTTGGCGGAACAGAATCGTCGTGGAAGACAGTGAAATTTCTGATCCGAACACTCAAATAACACTGACCGCGGCCAAGAAAATTGACGACGACTACGAGGTTGGAGAAGAAGTTACCGATGAAGTGAAGCTGAAGGATTTTGGAAGAAGGGCCATTTTAAACTTGCGCCAGAACCTGGCAAGCCGGATTCTTGAACTTGAGAAAGATCACATCTACAATAAATATAAAAGCAAAATCGGTGACATTGTTACCGGCGAAGTATACCAGGTTTGGAAAAAGGAAATCCTGATCCTTGACGATGAGGGAAATGAACTGATCCTTCCCAAGCAGGAACAAATACCAACCGACTACTTCCGCAAAGGCGATACGCTGCGTGCTGTGGTTTACAAAGTTGAATTGCGGAACAACAATCCGTTGATTATCCTGTCGCGGACATCTCCGGTCTTCCTCGAACGCCTGTTTGAACTGGAAGTCCCTGAAATTTTCGATGGTTTGATCACCATTAAAAAGATTGTTCGCGTACCTGGCGAACGGGCAAAAGTAGCGGTGGAGTCATACGACGAACGGATTGACCCGGTTGGTGCATGTGTCGGGATGAAAGGTTCGCGTATTCACGGAATCGTGCGTGAACTTCGCAATGAGAACATTGATGTGATCAACTTCTCCAACAACCTGCAGCTGTTCATCCAGCGGGCACTAAACCCGGCGAAAATATCTTCGATCAAGATACACGAAGACACCAAACGGGCCGATGTTTATTTGAAACCGGATGAAGTTTCCCTGGCTATCGGGAAAGGTGGTCTGAATATCAGACTGGCCAGCCAGCTTTCTGGTTACGAGATTGATGTTTACCGAGAAATGGCTGCCGACGAAGAAGATGTGAACCTGGATGAATTTGCTGATGAAATCGAGGGCTGGATACTGGATGAATTGAAAGCCATTGGATGCGACACGGCTAAAAACGTATTGAGTTTGAGCCGTAATGACCTGATCAAAAGAACAGACCTGGAAGAAGAAACAATTGATGAATTGCTGAGAATTCTTCGTTCCGAGTTCGAATAAGGATTAAACTAAAAATAACCTTCTTCCTGTCAGGTTTTAAATAATTTGAGTAAAATTGCATGGTATTTCCTGCAACGCTTTGTAGAAGATAAAAAAACAGATTGGTTATATGACATTTGGCAGTAAAAATACGCGACTAAGTAAGGTAGCGAGAGAGTTTAACGTTGGGATTTCAACGATCGTTGAATTTTTGCATAAAAAAGGATTCGACGTTGACACAAACCCCAATTCAAAAATTTCGGAGGAAGCCTATCATTTGCTCGAAAAAGAGTACAAAAGTGATATTAGCCTGAAGAAAGAATCGGAAAAAATCAACCTGAAAAGCCAGCGCATCAAAAAAGAAACCATTACTCTGGAAGACGTTCACGAAGAATCTGAAACCTCGGAAGAGGAAGAAGAGGATTTTTCTGTAGATGAAATCCGAATAACTGATTTGAGTAGTTCAAAAGGCGATATACATCCAAAACAACCCAAACCTCAGAGTCCGGTTGACGAACACAAGCCTTACTCACAACAAATTGAGAAACCCAAAGTAGTTGGGAAAATCGATTTGGACAACCTGAACAAAAAGAAGGAAGAACCTGCTGAAGAACCAGTAAAGAAAGTGGCTCCCGAAGAGAAGCCCCAGGTTATAAAGAAAAGTCCTGAAGTGGAAGCTGAAAAACCAGCTCCAAAACAAGAAGAAGTGGCTCAGCCTGCACCGGCAGAAGCAAAGGAGGAAACAAAACCTGCCGAACCGGAACAAATGCCAACAAATATTCCTAAAGTTGAAGAAGTGAAGGTTGTTGGAAAAATTGACCTTTCAATGCTGAACCAAAAAACACGTCCCGCAAAGAAGACAAAAAAGCAAAAAGAAGAGGAGCGCAGGGAACGTGAGAAAATAAAAAAACAAACTGGCACCCCGCAGCAGGAACAACAAGATCAACCTGAAAGCAGGGGAAGCAGGGTTCAGGTCAATAAATTATCGGGGCCGACTGTTGTCGGGAAAATCGATCTCCCGGATAAAAAACCAGTTGCTTCTTCGAGCGATGATTCGGCTCAGGGACAAAAGAAAAAACGTCGCCGGATACAAAAAGACAGCAACGGAAGAATTACCGTTGGGAATAAAATGCAGGGCGGACAGGGTGCCCCTCAGAAACATGCCCCGGCTGCCGGAAAAGGCAAAAAACGTGTCATAAAGAAAGAGGTAAGTGAAGAAGATGTACAAAAGCAAATTAAAGATACACTTGCACGCCTGACCTCAACAAAAGGAAAATCAAAAGGATCTAAATATCGCCGCGACAAACGTCATGCTGCCAGCGAACGGGCAGCAGCTGAGGTTGAAAAACAAAGCGCAGAAAAGAATATTATCAAGGTAACTGAATTCGTTTCGGTTGCGGAATTGGCCACCATGATGGATGTTGGTGTCAACCAGGTCATTTCATCATGTATGAGCCTCGGCTTGTTTGTATCGATCAACCAACGTCTGGATGCTGAAACCATGTCGGTTGTTGCCGATGAATTTGGCTACAAAGTTGAATTCGTGAGTGCCGATATCCTTGAAGCTATTGAGGAGGAAGACGATCAGCCTGATGAAGTTCATTCTCGCGCCCCGATTGTTACTGTGATGGGACACGTTGACCACGGTAAAACATCACTGCTCGACTACGTCCGTAGCTCAAACGTAATTGCCGGTGAAGCAGGTGGTATCACTCAGCATATTGGTGCCTACCACGTCACACTGGATGATGGCCGTCATATTACCTTCCTGGATACACCGGGTCACGAAGCGTTTACCGCCATGCGTGCAAGGGGTGCCCAGGTTACCGATATTGCCATCATTATTGTAGCTGCCGACGATGACATTATGCCACAAACCAAAGAAGCAATCAACCATGCTCAGGCGGCAGGTGTACCAATCGTTTTTGCGATCAACAAAATTGATAAACCGGGTGCAAACCCCGACAAAATAAAGGAAGGACTTGCCAACCTGAACTACCTTATCGAAGAATGGGGTGGAAAATACCAAAGTCAGGATATTTCAGCAAAACACGGTACAAATGTGTCTGAGCTACTCGAAAAAGTACTTCTCGAAGCAGAGATGCTTGATCTGAAAGCAAACAAAGACAAGCGTGCAACCGGAACCATTGTTGAATCGTCGCTCGACCGCGGACGGGGCTACGTTGCGACCATCCTTGTTCAAAACGGTACGTTGCGCCAGGGAGACATCGTTTTGGCCGGCCAGTATTACGGTCACGTCAAAGCGATGTTCAACGAACGGAACCAGCGCATTCAGGAAGCTGGCCCATCTGAACCGGTAATTATCCTCGGTCTTGATGGTGCACCACAGGCTGGTGATAAATTCAATGTAATTGAAAACGAACGTGAAGCCCGTCAGATTGCCAATAAACGGGAGCAGTTGTCCCGCGAACAAGGCTTACGGACTCAAAAACATATCACACTTGATGAAATTGGTCGTCGTATTGCAATCGGCAACTTCCAGGAACTGAACCTGATTGTGAAAGGTGACGTGGATGGTTCTATCGAAGCATTGTCCGACTCGCTGATCAAACTGTCGACCGAAGAAATCCAGGTAAATGTGATCCACAAAGCGGTGGGTGCCATTTCCGAATCAGACATCATGCTGGCAACCGCATCCGATGCGATTGTCGTTGGATTCCAGGTTCGTCCGACTTTGCAGGCCCGCAGGCTGGCAGAGAAAGAAGAAGTAGACATCCGCCTGTACTCGATCATTTACGATGCAATCAACGAAATCAAGTCGGCCATGGAAGGTATGCTTTCTCCTGAAATTAGGGAAGAGATTACCGGAACAGCCGAAGTCCTCGAAGCATTCAAGATCACAAAAGTCGGAACAGTTGCCGGATGTCTTGTCAGAGACGGAAAGATTGTCCGTTCGCACAAAGTTCGTATCATCCGCGACGGAATTGTCATCTACACCGGTGTACTTGGATCGCTGAAACGGTTCAAGGAAGATATGAAAGAAGTTGCCAAAGGTTACGAGTGCGGCTTGAACATTGATGGATACAACGACATTAAAGTTGGGGATATGGTTGAAGCCTTCCATGAAGTGGAAATTGCAAAAACACTGTAAGGAAATTAAAACTTTACGAGATATGAAATCCGGCCATTGTGCCGGATTTTTTTATGTGTTATGAATTCTGACTCGTGTTATTCCTGCTGTCAAATCATCCGGAACGTAATCTCCTGAACGTAACCCAGCAAATAAAAAATCCCCGAAGCATTTAACTCCGGGGACATATCATGATAAGAAAAAAGTCAAATTAAGCCTCAAGCATGGCTTGGTAAGCTGCGGCATCCATCAAGCTGTCAAGTTCTGACGGATCACTCATTTTGATCTTGATCATCCAGCCATCTCCATATGCATCTTTATTGATCAGTTCCGGACTGTCTTCAAGAGCCGTATTAAATTCAACAACCTCGCCGCCAACCGGCATAAATAAATCAGAGACTGTTTTCACTGCTTCAACAGTACCAAAAGTTTCACCCATTGCCAGGCTTTCTCCCACTGTTTCAATTTCAACAAAAACAATATCACCCAACTCACCTTGGGCAAAATCAGTAATGCCAACAATGGCCAAATCACCTTCAACACGTATCCATTCGTGTTCTTTTGTGTACTTTAAGTTTTCAGGAAGATTCATAGTTGCAAGTTTCTTTGTAATTTTCATCAAAAGTAATACATTTTTTCAAAACAAAGATTTAACAAACCACAGTCTAAATTTTTTTACAGGAAGTTTCTTATTTTGCACCATTAAATCCAGATGGACATGTTTACAATCCAAATAAATTCAATTGAAGAGCTAAATGAGGCTGCCCTAAAATTCCTGGAGAGATTTGAGGACGAACGGGTTTTCGCTTTCTATGGAAAGATGGGTGCCGGGAAAACAACATTTATCAAGGCTTTGTGCCGTGCAATGGGATCGACAGACAACATTACAAGCCCATCCTTTGCCCTTGTGAATGAATATGATACCAGCAGGAAAAGTAAGATTTTTCACTTCGATTTTTACCGGATAAAAAGTATTGAAGAAGCCCTCGACATTGGGTTTGATGAATACATTTACAGCGGCAACTATTGTTTTATGGAATGGCCGGAGAAAATAGAACGGTTACTGCCTGAAAATATGGTAGAAGTGCATATTGAGGAACTCACATCAACATCACGAAAAATAACGGCACAGGTTATTTGACGTATTTTGAATTTTTACGTAGAAAGAGTAACTTAAACGACCAATATACCATCCGATGACCGAAAAAGAACATGCCCCGGAATTGACTTCCTTGTTTATGCCCAAGGAAGAAATGTTGGAGATTCGCCGTAAAGGGAAAAAAATCACAATTGGCATTCCTTCTGACTTTTCAAAGATTGAATATCGTATCCCGCTGACTCCTGAAGCGGTGGAGTTACTCGTTTCCTACGGACACGAAATTTTCATCGAGACCAACGCCGGAAAAGCATCCAGTTACACCGACGAAGAATATTCACAAGCAGGAGCTGTTATCGTTTCAAAAAAAGAGGAAATCTTCCAGTGCGATATGATTCTGCGTGTTTCGCCATTTGATGCGGAAGAGGTGGACATGCTCCGCGGAAACCAGACGCTCATTTCGAACATGCAACTCAACACGCACGGGAAGGAATCAGTACAAAAGATGATGCGTAAAAAGGTAACTTCCATTGCCTTTGAATACATGGAAAATGACGATAACCACCTCCCGGTCGTTAGGCTGATGAGCCAAATTTCCGGAGCAACAGCCATCACCGTTGCCAGCGAATACCTGAGCAATTCGCGCGACGGAAAAGGTGTTTTGCTTGGGGGTGTCACCGGCATATCGCCCACCGAACTCGTTATTCTGGGAGCCACCACTGCCGCTGAATTTGCCGCAAGGGCAGCACTCGGGCTGGGAGCCTCGGTCAAAATCTTTGACAATGATATTTTCAGTCTCCGCAAACTGGAAGAAAAATTGGGGCAACGAATCTTTACATCTGTGCTTTACCCAAATGTTCTGAAAAAAGCGCTAAGATCTGCCGATGTTGTTTTGGGGGCCATGTCATTCAACACCAGCCTCAAGTTCCGTGTTTCGGAAGAGATGGTGAAGAAGATGAAGAAAGGTGCTGTTATTATTGACCTAAACGTTAGCCAGGGTGGATGTTTCGAAACAAGCAGGTGTACCGATTTGAGAAACCCAACCTATATCGAACACGAAATTGTGCACTACTGTGTACCGAATATTTCATCACTGGTTGCCCGGACGGCTTCCATTGCCCTTAGTAATATTCTTGCCCCGGTGATCATTTCAATTGGCGAGATTGGCGGTATCCAGAACTATATCAAAGATGAAAAAGGGTTCCGCAGGGGAGTCTACATTTACAATGGGATACTGACCAACCATGATCTGGGAGAACGCCTTGGATTACCGTCAAAAGACATTGATTTGCTGATGGCAGTATTCTGATCAGCTTGCCAGGATCATCATCGAAAGTCCCGGCACACTAACTTTTGGTTCGTAAATCATCCGGGTACCGCTCAATTCAATTTGGTCTTCTTCAGCAATAACAGTCCAGTGCCCGTTATGTGGAAGTTCAATTTCGACTGCAGTTTCCCTGGCATTAAAAATCACATGAAATGATTTCCAGTCATGCTCTGTATAGATGTCTGCGATTGAATAAGAAACGACACCAATTTCGTAAGCCGGAGAAAACTTAAGGTGTTTTCGTATGTCCGTAGCAGAATTCATACGGAATGCCGGTAACTCTTTTCTCAAACGGATCAACTTCTTGTAATAGTTGAAAACATCGGCAAATTCACCTTTCCTGTCCCAATCAAGTTGATTAACCTGATCGGATGACTTATAGGAATTATGATTTCCGGACTTGGTCCTGCAAAACTCAACACCTGCATGCAAAAAAGGAATTCCCTGTGCTGTCAGCAAAACAGCACCAGCCAGTTTCTGCATTCGTTTTAGCGTGTCAGTATTTGCATCCGGACAACTGAGCCTCAATTTATCGAACAAGGTATAATTATCATGGCAGGAAATATAATTGACACATTGCCAGGGTTCGTTTGCCCAGGCCGATGAAGAACTTTCAACATAGCCGTAAACGATTTGCGGGTGAAAGCAAGCTGCAACAATCCCGAATTTCACTGCCTCTTCGTGAAGTGTCCGTCCATTCACAAAACCTTTAGCCGGACCATTAAAATTATTTCCTTTGACCGCATCCCGAAAGTCGTCGTTAAAGCAAGCAATCCTGTCGAGTTGTACAACGTTTCTTTTCACGGCCCGCAACGGTTCATCCAATGGGCTTCTGTCGGCAGTCCAGCCTTCGCCGTACAACAGGATACCCGGGCGCAGCGTATCCAGCGCCAACCGGATGCTGTTCATCGTTTCAATATCATGTATTCCCATCAGGTCAAAACGAAACCCATCAATATGAAACTCTTCTGCCCAATAGCAAAGCGAGTCGATCATATATTTCCGCACCATCAACCTTTCCGATGCAAGTTCATTTCCGCATCCACTGGCATTCGAAAAAGCGCCATTGCCATTTTGCCGGTAGTAATAACCAGGAACAGTTTGATTAAACCAGGAACGCCGGGTATAACCCGTGTGGTTGTAGACCACATCCATCACCACCCCAATTCCGGCCTGGTGCAATGCCATGACCAATTGCTTAAATTCTTTTATCCTTGATGTCGTTTCTGGATTGGTGCTGTAACTTCCTTCCGGGGAATTATAGTTTAACGGATCGTACCCCCAATTGTATTTTTGAAGCGGGTGCAATTCATCAACCGAGAAAAAGTCGGCCACAGGCAGCAAATGAACATGCGTAACCCCCAGTTCTTTAAGATGATCAATACCAGTAACAATCCCATCGGGCGTTTTCGTGCCGGTCTCGGTAAATGCAAGGAATTTGCCCTTCTGCTTCATCCCCGATCTTTCTGACATTGAAAAGTCACGCACATGCAGTTCGTACAATACAGCATCCACCGGTGAATCCAGCACTATGGGCTTATCATTTTCCCAGCCATCAGGATACGTATCGGCAGGATCGAAAAACAGGCCTCTTTTACCGTTTGCACCAACAGCACGGGCATCAACCCCGGGCGTTTCATTCAGCCATTCGCCATCGTTCACCCGGAATGTGTAGTACTTACCTTTATAATTACCGGTCAGTTCAAGCGCCCAGCATCCGTTCCCGGCAGGCATCAAATAATCAATATGAATAGGTTTTCCGCCATGGCCCTGATCGTAAACCTGAAATTCTATTTGCTGAGCAACGGGTGACCAGATTTTAATTTTCACCTGTTCTCCGTTCAGGTATACCCCTAAATCGTTACCACCATAATAAGGGTATGTAGAAAAGTCGGTATGATCAAATTTCCAGTTGCGCATTTATGAGAATAAGCTTTTTCGCAAAGTAACATACTTTGATGAATACTCTTTACCTGTGGTGTCTTGCACCAGTACTTTTGCCCAATAATAATTTCTGAGCTTTCGGTCGTGTTCATGAAAAACATTCAAATTGATGCGAAGTTCATGCGTTTTGCCTGCTTCAAGGTAAAGCGGATAAATTTCATACCGGTCAATCCCTTTTAGTCGAAATTTACGGATCGACCATATTTTGCGAAACATCAGTACCGGCGCTTCAATATCAATATCTGTTTTCTTATTGTTTTTCACCTGCAAGGTAAGTGTTTTAGGCCGTAGCGGCCTGTCCTTTTTCAGTTCAACCCGGATAGGAACAAACGAAAACCAACCTGACAACCTCGATGGGCGGAGCTTTATTCTTCTCAAAAGCCAAAACAGCAGTGGAAGCAGCAAAACCAACAGAACAACAAGAATCAGATTAAATCCTTCAGGCCCGACTTCATTTTGCCCAAATGCCAGGAAAGGGAACAGAAACAGTAATACCGGGAAATAGTTTTTCATTTGAAATTCATTTCAGCATAAAAATAAAAAAAGTCCTGCGTTCTAAAGCAGGACTTAAAACTTTACTAATCTAAAACAAATTAATCTAGAAGTTTACTATTGCGTTATTAAAAATTAAGGACATCTTTTAAATTTTTATACCCGGATTTGCTCACCTTCAGCTTGGTCTTGTCTTTCAGGATAACAACGTACGATTCCTTTTCGTACTGCTGTATTTCGGCAATGTGCAACACATTCACAATATAGGAACGGTGAATCCGGATGAAATCTTTCGGGTTCAAATTGCTTTCAAAGTACTTCATCGTCTTTTGCTTCATGTGACGGCCATTTTCCGTGTAAATCAACACATAGTCATCAAGCGATTCGACATACCGGATATGCTCAGCCAGGATGATGGCAATTTTATGCCGGTCTTTCACGACGACACGATCAAGATATTCGCTGGTCGAGAACTCGCTCAGGCGCTCCAGGCGCTCCGGGTAATTTTCGTTTTTATCAATCCGGTCCACCACTTTGTCGATAGCCGACAGCAAACGGTCTTTCGAAAACGGTTTCAGCAAATAATCGGCCGCGTTATATTCGAAAGCCTTTAACGCAAACTGATCATATGCGGTGGTAAAAATGATCTCCGGTTTGTGGTCGAGCAACTGAAGCATCTCGAACCCGGTGATTTTCGGCATCTGGATATCCAGGAATACCAAATCCGGCTCAAGCTCATTTATTTTCTGAACACCTTCGAACCCATTTTCACATTCACCTAAAAGATTGATTTTGGGATGGTCTTTCAAATATGATTTTAGCAGGTCCCTTGCCAGTTCTTCATCTTCAACGATTAGTACATTCAATTTTTCGCTCATGGTTTTTTATTTTTGAGGGAGCATTATTTCAACTATAAAACTCGTTTTATTATCAGTTACCCGTAACAGGTTTGGATTGCCATAGATCAGTTCGAGCCGTTGCCTGATGTTTCTCAGACCAATACCTTCACCTTTGTTTTTAACCGATCCAGCATCATAATCGTTCTCAATCCGGATGTGAATGAACCCCTTTTCGGGACGGCAGGCAATAACAATCTTTACCGGACTGGTTGCTTCGTAAACACCATATTTTATGGCATTTTCGAAGATAGGTTGCAAAATCATATTCGGTATTTTCGCCTGAAGGCAACTTTCTTCAATATCGAAAACCGGCTCCAGTTTTTTCCCAAACCTGATTTTTTCGATGCTCAGGTACAACTTTATATTATCCAGCTCTTCCTTCATCGATACAACTTCCTCCTGATTGTGCTGCAACGAGTACCGCATGAACATGGACAGGTTGATGACCATTTCCTGTGCCTTCTCCGGATTACTAATCGTTAACGACGATATAGAATTCAAACTATTGAAAAGAAAGTGGGGATTGATTTGCGACTTCAGTGCACTTAACTCGGCATCACGGATCAATGTTTTCAGCTCCGCTTCTTTCTTTATCTTTTCTTTTAATGAATTATAATAGCTTACGGCATAGAAGAAAACAACATAAACGGCATACATCAGGTAACCGGCCAGTATTTTCGAAGGCAACGCGCTGTAAAGGTATTCCAGATGGGCATCGTTGATCATCCGCACGAAAATGAAGCCCATGTACAACCAAACAGCATTCAGGATTGACGCGGCCACCAGGTGGAACAGGATGTTCCAAAGCCAATCTTTTTCTTCGATCCCGTTGTATTTTACAAGATACCAAATGCTTGAACCCAATATCGGGTACATAACAAAAATTGAAACCGATTCGAGTAACGATGCTTCAAGGTTGACCTGGTACCAAAGTGTTTGCAACAGAACATTGCCAATTCCCATAATAAGCCAAAACAAGCCATAATACAGGCTGAGCATCCGGTTACTTATAAACGGGTGTTTCATACCAGGCTAGACATGCTTTATTTCAACACCACCAAAAACGGTAATCCCTTTAATCACGATTGTTTTGGAAGGATCGAGGTTTCCGGTCTGAAAAGAGTCACCCCGTTTATCGGTAAACGCGCCAAAAATGGTTGTCACTTCATTTCGGACATTCCAGTCGAGCGGTACCTTAATGCCCGTACCTCCAAAGACACAAATACAATCGATTACTGCACCCTGAGGCGACAACTGTGCCTTTCTGAAATCGTATTCAATGCCGCCAAAAATTGACGTTGAACGCCCTCCTCTCAAATCCGGTGAATTAATGAAAATTTCCCTTCCGCCAAAAATGACAAAATCATCAAACTCATCGAAGGATTTCTCGCGTGGCCCTTCCTTGATTTGACGGGAGCACCCTTTTTGCCTGAACAGCAAGGTGGCACCAATTGCCACTAAAACCAGCGGCCAGTAAATCCGCCTTATTTCTCGCGGAACATCCACCAGCTCAGGCAATATAAAAAAGCCGCCAACTGCCATTAAAATCACACCTCCCACGCGGTTACCACCAATAAAGGAGAATACGCCTATTGCAATGATCAGCATTTGCCAGGAGATCAGAAGATCTGCCAGGCCCCAGGGGATCAGGTCTAATCGCTGTAAGATGAGAATTCCTCCAACTGCAATCAGCACAATCCCCAAATAAAACCGTTTATTCACTCTTTGTTGTTCCATAATTTTATTTTTTTCAGGACTCGTTCATCCTTTTTCTTTATTCCGTCATTTTATAAATAATGCCCAAATATAATCTTTCACTAAATGTTTCTGCTACAAAAGCCTTGTCAATACAATTATCCCCAACACAATCAGCAATACCGGGAAGAATAATATAGCAAGAATCCCCGGCACGATTAAATGAGGGAGAAGAAACAAAATGGCAAAGATGATCAGTAATGTACCGATCAGTCTCCTTCCGATTAGAAGCAGCACACCAATAATCAGCAAAATAACCGGCAGGCTAACAGACCAGGCATTAACGTGAAAAATATTAACGAAACCGATCATGGCATGACGAAAAGCATCCCAGCCCGGCAAACCAATATGCCAACCATACTCCTTTAATATCCAGAACAGCCCAATAATAATGAGGATTGTCCCCCAGAATGATCCGCTGTTTTTTTTCCTATGCCTGTCACCACAACATGTTGACCTGCTATTCATATGATTTTCCATTTCCGGACAATTTTAGTTTCGGCTGTAAAACTAGGATATCCATTTAAAAATAGATGAAAACTGATCGGTTAATGGAAGTGAATTATCGGTAAGCGATTTGGGTACAACAAAAAACGGGACCTGCATAAAGTCCCGTTTTATATTATTCAGACAAAAGCTGTCTATTTTTCTTTTAGTTTCGACCAGGTATCTCTCAGTTGAGCAGTGCGGTTGAACACCAGTTTACTTGCAGTACTATCCGGATCGAGGTTAAAATACCCCAGACGTTCAAACTGGAATGAGTCCAATGGTTTGGCATCTTTCACAAACGGCTCAACATAACACTCCGATAATACGCTCAATGAATCAGGGTTCATAAATTCCTTAAAGTCAACATCCTTGTGTCCATCCGGTTCTTCATCGGTGAACAAACGATCGTACAGGCGGACTTCTGCTTTTACATTTTCAGAGGCCGATACCCAATGCAATGTTGCTTTAACTTTTCTGCCGTCGGGAGAATTTCCACCTTTTGAGGCCGGATCGTATGTGCAACGCAATTCGGTTATATTCCCTTCTGCATCTTTAATTACCTCGTTACAGGTAATAAAATAAGCATAGCGCAAGCGAACTTCATTCCCCGGCGAAAGGCGGAAGAATTTCCTTGGCGGGTTTTCCATAAAATCATCACGCTCGATATAGATTTCCCGGGTGAACGGCACCAACCGCGTTCCGGCATCGGGATTTTCAGGGTTATTGATCGCCTCCAGTTCTTCAACCTGTCCTTCGGGGTAATTGGTAATGACTACCTTCAACGGATTAAGCACACCCATTACCCGCTGGGCATTTTTATTCAAATCCTCACGAACACTGTGTTCCAGCAAAGCCACATCAATGATACCATCAACTTTGGTCACACCAATACGGTCTGAAAAATTCCGGATTGAAGCCGGGGTGTATCCCCTGCGACGCAATCCCGAAATGGTTGGCATACGCGGATCATCCCAGCCATTGACGTGTTTGTCTTTAACCAGCTCCAGCAATTTGCGTTTGCTCATAACCGTATAGGTCAGGTTTAAACGTGCAAATTCAATCTGGCGGGGACGGTAATCACTATCTTTCAGTTGATCGATAAACCAGTCATACAACGGGCGGTGAACTTCAAACTCCAGGGTGCAAACCGAATGGGTAATCCCTTCCCAATAGTCACATTGTCCGTGTGCAAAATCATACATTGGATAAATGCACCACTTATCCCCGGTCCGGTGATGAGGTGTTTTCATGATCCGGTAGATGATCGGGTCGCGCATGTGCATATTGGGAGAGGCCATATCGATTTTTGCCCGCAACACCCTTTCCCCTTCATTGAACTCACCGGTTTTCATCCGCATAAAAAGCTCCATGTTCTCTTCAACCGAACGATTACGGAAAGGACTTTCAGCTCCCGGACGTGTTGGCGTTCCTTTTTGACTACTGATGGTTTCAGCATCCTGATCGTCGACATATGCTTTCCCGTCGCTGATCAGCTTCACCGCAAAATCAAAAAGTTTATCGAAATAATCGGAAGCATAGTATAATCGGTCACCCCAATCGAAACCCAACCACCGAACATCTTCCATGATCGATTCAACATATTCGGTTTCTTCTTTCGACGGGTTTGTATCATCAAAACGCAAATTGGTTAACCCATTGTATTTCTGAGCTGTTCCAAAATTCAAACAGATCGACTTTGCATGCCCGATATGCAGGTAGCCATTGGGCTCGGGCGGAAAGCGCGTATGAACACGTCCTTCGTTTTTACCCGCCTTTATTTCCTCCTCAATAATTTGGTGAATAAAATTTTTCTTCACCGTTACTTCTTTTTCAAGTCTGTTCTCGCTCATATATTAGGGTCATTAAAATTCATAAAAGCCAAAACACATTTCATATACACAATTACATATCTATTGGCATATCAAATGATTTTTTTCTCTTCAGCATTAATGCCTGCATTAGATTACTAAGGAAACAGGCATCCGAATTCTCACAAAAGTATAAAATGATTCTGCACAAAAGGTTTTAATCCCCCATAAAATCAACATCTAAAAAAGAAAAATTAATTTTACCCCGGACTATGGGAATGAGTGAAAAACCTAAAAATATTAAGAGATGTCAGGTTTGATTGAAATTGAAGGAATGGAATTTTACGCCTACCATGGCTATTTTCCTGTTGAAAAGCGAGTTGGAAACCGTTTTGTGGTATCCGTGCAGATAAGAACAGACTGTACCGAAGCCGGAGAAACCGATAAACTCGAACACGCACTGAATTACCAGGAAGTTTATGATCTTGTAAAAAAAGAAATGAACCAAACTTCAGATTTACTCGAAAACGTGTGTTCACGAATACTCGACGAACTATATGCCTCATTTTCACAGATTGAACAGGCAACCGTAAAACTATCGAAAATGAATCCTCCCATGGGCGGACAGATTGAAAAAGTGAGTGTCAGTATGACCCGCTAATGAAAACCTGCATCGGCTTGTTGCAAAGCTGAAAAATTTATATAAATTTGCAATCCCGAAAAACAAGGTCGGTTGGCCGAGTGGCTAGGCAGCGGTCTGCAAAACCGCGTACGGCGGTTCGAATCCGCCACCGACCTCAACAGATCCGGAAGCAGAAAGCTTTCGGATTTTTTATTTTAGCGCTCACCATTGATCCCTTTAAAATTGATTATTCTTCATATCCAACGTTTTCCATTGCGGCGCATGAAGTTGTTTTCCATCTCAAACGGTCGAGTGGCTGCGCCTTCTTTCCTACTTCGTGCCATCCCCGGGTTGCGTTTCACTTCACCCGGGGCTGATGCTTTCACCCCGTTGGGGTGTTTGACTGTCCAGAGTTATTCCGGTTTAGCCAACAGATTCCGGCCTGCGCCGGAATGACGGGAAGGTGAGGAACAGGGGAAAAGCAAACACCGGCAAAAGACCTGCTAACAGGAAATAACGCACTGCCGCCGGCTCAAAGCGTTTTCTCGCCTGCTAAGGGGAGATGGATCCGCTTGCGGAGACAGAGGGGTTAAGACAGCAAACGCCAAAAGAATCGTTCCGTCTTTCGCTGTGCGGAACCCACCTCACCAGTCATTGCCAATCCGAAGCGTTTTCCGTCAAGCGCTTAGCGGGTAATCCGCTTTGCGCATTAATCACAAACCGCGACACCCGGACTCTCCCAGCTTGTACCTCTTTCGCTGCCCGAAGCGTAAACCATTCGGAGTGCGGAGCTCCTAAAAGTGTTAAGAGAGAAAGTTGCACGATTGTTCTCAACTGGTATGTTCTGAAATTGATAGATTTTCCAGAGGACAACCTTCCATCTTTATAGACCGGTGAAAATCTGACACCTAATTCTACTTTGACACATTCGAAAAATCTGGATGCTTTTACCCTAAATCCCTGAAGGGAACATCCAGATTTTTCT